>CAMLFI010000064.1 GCA_946479225.1 uncultured Mucilaginibacter sp.
ACTGGTCTTCCAACCGTTTTACATAGTGCGGATGGGTATGCCCGATAGAAATAACGGCATGGCCGCCATACAGGTCAAGATACTCCTGGCCTTTATCATCATAAACAAGGCTACCAACGCCTTTTACAATATTGATAGGATTGATTGGATATACGTCGAATAATTTCATTGTTAGTTATTTAAAATACATTACCTGGTTAATACGATTACTGTTAGGCTCGAGGCTTAAAAGCCTGTAGCCTTTAATCGTAAACCGGCGCGTTCATCCAGTCCAAACAGCAGGTTCATGTTCTGAACTGCCTGGCCTGACGCGCCTTTAAGTAAATTGTCTAAAACGCTTATTATAAATAACTTATTACCATGTTTTTTAACTTGCAAGAATACTTTATTGGTGTTAACCACTTGCTTCAAGTCGATATTTCTACTAGTAACGTGTGTAAATGGATGCTCGGCATAAAAGTCGTGATAAAGTTTTAACGCTTCGTCTTCTTCTAGCGCACTATCCAAATGAATGGCGGCAAAAATCCCCCGGGTGAAATCGCCGCGATAAGGAATAAAATTTAAGGTTTGACCAAAATCGGGCTGTAGCTGGTTAAGCGACTGCCCTATCTCATTTAAGTGCTGATGACCGAAAGCTTTGTAAACTGAAAGGTTATCATTACGCCAGGTAAAATGCGACGTAGCGGCTAAACTTTGCCCGGCTCCTGTTGAGCCTGTTGTTGCTGAAATGTGCACTTCGCTATTCAGCAATCCTTTTGATGCCAAAGGCAACAAGCCCAATTGTAATGTAGTAGCAAAGCAACCGGGGTTAGCAATGTTTTGTGCCGATATAATTGATTTCCTGTTTAACTCAGGCAGGCCATAAACAAACTTTTTGCTGCCGATTGTTGAGGTTTCCTTTAACCTAAAATCCTGACTCAGGTCAATGATCTTAACTGTATCAGGAATTTCGTTTGCCTCTAAAAACTTCCGCGCATCGCCATGGCCAACGCATAAAAACAGTACGTCAATATCAGTTGAAAGAGTATTTGTAAAGCGGATGTCGGTATCGCCGAAAAGATCAGTGTGCACAACGTACACATGGTTGCCTGCATTGCTGTTGCTATGCACAAAGGCAATCTCCACGTCGGGGTGGTTGATCAATATCCGCAGCATTTCGCCGCCGGTATATCCTGCTCCTCCTACAATTCCTGCTTTAATTTTCTTCATCTCCTTATAATTAGTCAACACTCTTACGATACAATAAAAACTCTGTATCCGGTTGCTGTTGTATAAATCCAACCGACTCATATAAATTTTGGGCCGTATAGTTATCTGTTTGCGTTTCTAACTGAACAAACCTGGCATCATTCGCTTTGGCAAAATTCACTGCTGCTTGTATCAATTGACTTGCAACTCCTTGTTTTCTGTAAGCCTCATCCACATACAGATCATTCAGTATCCAATTCTTCACCGCGCGCATAGATGAGTATTTTGGATAAAGCTGCGTAAACCCTACCGGCTTATCATCAATAAAGGCAACATATATTACCGACTCGTTATTATTCAACCTGTCAGATATAAATCTTTCAGCCAAGGCTATATCTGGTGCCTGTTTGTAAAATATCCTGTATTTATCAAACAGTTCAAAGACCAACCCTGCTTCCGTCGTATCTATCTGTTTAACAATTAACCCTGTCATTTTTTGTTGATGGATAACTGTATAAAATAAATTCCAGATCGGTTTGCTGCTTATTAGCTATAAAATGCTGCTGTCCGGGTAATATCTCTATGCCTTGCTGCTCTCTTAGTTCCTGCTCTTTCCCGTCAACATTAAACACCGCTCTACCCTTCAAAATAAAAAACACCTGCCTCGCCGCTTCATGGTAATGCAAAGTTTCGGCGGTATCAGGTGGCATAAGCTCCTGCTTAACAGATAATGCGTCAGTATCTACAAAGGTCCACCCGTGGCAGTCATCGCCCCATGTGTAATGTTCCAGACATTCGCCCTTTGAAAATACAACGTTCATTATTCCGCGCCGTTAACTTTATGGTAGATCATCACCTGGTTGCCGAAAATCTTCGAGAAACCTTTAACATCCTCGCCGCTCCATGAATTATTCATTTCGCCGTAGGTTCCAAATTTGTTTGACATCAGGTCATGATCAGACTCAATACCTACCACCTGGAAACGATATGGCTGCAACTGCACAAATACTTTACCTGTAACCTGTTTCTGCGTATCGGTTAAAAAGGCCTCCATGTTGCGCATAATCGGGTCGTGAAACTGACCTTCGTGCAACCAATTGCCGTAAAACATAGAAAGCTGATCTTTCCAGGTTAATTGCCATTTGGTTAGCGTGTGTTTTTCCAGCGTGTGATGCGCTTTTATAATGATCATCGGCGCCGCGGCCTCAAAACCAACTCGGCCTTTTATACCTATAATGGTATCGCCAACGTGGATATCCCTGCCCAAGCCATAAGGGCCGGCAATAGCTTGCAATTCCTGTATTACTTTGGTCGGATGATCATACCTAACGCCGTTTAAACCAACAAGCTCTCCCTGCACAAATTCCAGCTCAATGTTTTTGGTTTCTGATTCTGTAACCTGTGTCGGCCATGCATCCTCAGGCATGCCCAGGTTAGATGTAAGCGTTTCCTTGCCACCTACTGATGTTCCCCAAATACCCTTATTAATAGAATACTTCGCTTTTTCAAAGTTCATTTCCACACCGTGCTTTTTCAAATATTCTATCTCAGCTTCACGGCTTAACTTCAAATCACGTATCGGTGTAATGATACCAACGTTAGGGATCAGTATATTGAAGATCATATCAAACCTAACCTGGTCGTTACCTGCACCAGTACTTCCGTGTGCTACAAACTCAGCGCCAATCTCTTTAGCATAATTAGCAATAGCAGTAGCCTGGCTAACGCGCTCGGCACTAACTGACAATGGATAAGTATTGTTCTTTAATACGTTACCATAAATTAAGTAACGTACACAAGTGTTATAGAAATTCTCAGTTTCGTCTACCACATGATGAGAGGTTACGCCCATTTCGTAGGCGCGTTTCTCAACGGTTTTTAATTCATCTTCGCTGAAACCACCGGTGTTTACAATTACTGAATGCACTTCATAACCTAAGTCACGAGTTAAATAAATGCAACAAAACGAGGTGTCTAAACCTCCACTATAAGCCAATACTACTTTTTTCATTTTTTTAGCTGAAAGCGGAAAGACTAAAGCATAAAGCTTTTTCCTTTCCGTATGATTTTATTTTCTTAATACTTTTATTAAGCCAATTAGCATGGCCTTCACTTCGTTAATTTGTAGATTGACTACTACATGCAACTGATCGTCTATGTAAATAAGATCTTTGCTTAGTAAACAACAATATTCTAATTCATGTGCAGAACCTAAAGCAATGTCTAAAAAATGCGCAAAATCTTTTTCTGTGAATCTCCCACTCCCTTCTACAATATTCATAGGGATAGAATAAGCTGCCCGTTTAGCTTGGCTAAATAAATCAAACTGTTCGCTTTTAGGAAATTTAGGTAATATGTTTTTGTACATAAACAATGTAAGTTCATGCGATTTTCTCCATACATCTAATTTCTTATAATCTCTCATTTTTTTTAGCTTTCTGCTTTAGACTTTCAGCTTTTAGCTTTCAAGACTCTGTCCGAAACTTTTTATAGCTGTTTCAATTCTCTTGAACAAATTAGCCTTGTGAGTTATCTTCTCTAACTTATCCTCTGTTTGCTTTTGTTTTTCAGCGGGGTCAAACAGCATAGCGGTGCACATGCAGTTTTTACGCTCCTTGCTGGTTAATATATCATAATTAACGCAGCTTCTGCATCCCTTCCAAAATTCCTCATCCTGCGTAAGTTCAGAATACGTCACCGGCTCGTAGCCCAATTCTGAGTTGATCTTCATCACGGCCAAACCGGTGGTTAAACCAAACAGCTTTGCGTCAGGGTACTTGGTGCGTGAAAGTTCGAATATTTTATGTTTAATAGCCTTAGCTAAACCAGCCTTACGGAATGGCGGCGAAACGATAAGCCCTGAGTTGGCCACAAAATCACCGTGGCTCCAGGTTTCAATGTAGCAAAAACCTGCCCAGGTACCGTCTTTGTGCAAGGCAATAACTGCTTTGCCTTCCAGCATTTTATTAGCTACATACTCAGGCGAACGTTGCGCAATGCCGGTGCCCCTGGCTTTAGCCGACTCCGCCATCTCGTCGCATATAACCTGTGCATAGTCTACATGCTGGGCTGATGCTACCTGTATATCAAAATCTTGTATGGTCATTATAGAAAGAAAAAATTACTGTTAACATTTGGCTGTAAGGCCTTTGTTATTAAAGTGTTTTTTAACAGAGAAGTTTAATTGAAACTCCGTTTTTTTGGTCAGGCAATAACAACCTGCAATTAAACTCTGGGGATATAGAGCCTTCGTCGTGATGGAGTAAATAAAACAGTTGAAACCAAAGCAGCGGCAAACGGAGCTTTTACTGCTCTCGTAGCGGGCTTATTTAAGCTTTGAAGGTTCATTTTTAGAGTTATTTGCTTTATTAAAATTTGATGCAAAAGTTTGCATAATTTTTTATTTATGCAAGTTAAAGTTGATTTAGTTGAATGGTTCAGTAGTTGACCAGGTTAATATTACAACGCACTGATAAACAATGACAAAAAGTACAACCATTCACCCAATCAACATAATCAACCATCAACCTTGCTTCGCAACAATATCACCCACTATCATTTCGGCGTGAACGCGTGAGTTTTCTATAAACCAAAGGTGCGTATTTAAGCCTCCGCAAACTACACCGGCAAGATATAAACCAGGCAAATGTGTTTCCATAGTTTCAGGGTTATAAGTGGGAACCAAGAGATCATTATCCATTTTCAACCCCCACTTTTTTAATTGCGAAAAGTTGGGCTGATAGCCTGTCATGGCCAACACGAAATCATTTTTTATAGTAACCGGTCCTTCGGGTGTTTCAATATCAACTTCGTCAGCACGAACTTCTTTCAGCGCCGAATTAAAATAGGCTTTAATAGTTCCCTCTTCAATACGATTGATAACATCGGGTCTAACCCAATACTTAACTCGGGGACCAATCTCCGGGCCTCGCACAACTAAAGTCACTTCCGCTCCTTTTCTAAAAGTTTCCAATGCAACATCAATGGCCGAGTTACTTGCACCTACCACCACCACCTTTTGCATGGCGTAGTAATGAGGGTCGGTAAAATAATGCTTGACCTTTGGCAATTCCTCTCCGGGTATGTCCAGGTTTACACATACATCATAAAAACCGGTGGCAATAATTACATTCTTTACGTTGTATTTTGCCTTTGTAGTAGTAACAGAATAACCTATTTCCAGGGGTGCCACCTCAATCACTTCTTCAAATAGCTTTACAGACAAGGAATTAGCCAATGTTATTCTTCTATAGTATTCCAACGCTTCGGCACGATTGGGTTTAGCGTGCAGTGTTGTAAAGGGTATATTATCTATCTCCAACCGCTCAGAGGTTGAGAAAAAAGTAGTGGTAACAGGATAATTATATATGGAATTTGTAAGGCAGCCTTTTTCTACGATCACAAAACTTAAACCCGCCTTTTGCGCCTTTAGTCCGCAAGCAATTCCGATGGGCCCACCGCCAATAATAAGAATATCCAGCATTTAAATATTTTTTTGCTAAGATAAGATTTTGAAAAGACTGGTTATTGAAGATTAGGCGTTGGATAGATAAGGTTTGGCGAAAATTACATTCGATAGATCATCGACCGAAAAAAAAGGCACAAAAAATGGGATAAGCTACTTTTATCGCGCCGCTCAACTCTCTACCCTTGCTGCGTTCCCACCCTGGGGGAGTTCAAGAGGAGCTGGCCGTAAAAGACTTATCCCGGGGCAAATATAGAAAAACGTTTGCTTTGCGATTAACAAAATGTTAAAACAAATCGAAGTTGCTGTAGCACAATTAGATGTAGCCCTGAATGCGGGGATTTATCCGCCCTTCATACACCTCAGGTTGTATAATAACAAACTTTATTAAGTTGAACTCAGCCTTTATTTTGGCCCGGATACGATCAATAGCATCATTTATCTTTGCTGTGTTTTGATCAGGCTTAAAAGCTACAATAAGCATCAGTAGCACTTCTTCGGGCGACTGGTAGGTAGACAGCAAGTGCATCAGCCGCAAAACTGCTTCGTCATCTTCCACTATTATTTTAATGCGTGCTTTCGTTTTCTTTCTTATCCCCTCACCCATCAATAAACTGCGGCTCTCGCGTGCTAAAATCATCGATACAAAGACCAGTAATAAACCCACCAATAAAGATGCAATACCGTCAATAAAAGGTTTATTAAAATGATGGCTTAGCCAAAGGCAGATCATAACTATGAGCAACCCAACTACCGCAGCCGCATCCTCAAATAATACCAAAAAAGTTGAAGGGTCTTTGCTGTTTACTATAGCATTCCACCAGGTTTGTCCGTTTCTAAGACGGTTGAACTCCTTAGCAGCTATAATAAGCGACGAACCCTCGAAAATTATTGACAAACTTAAAACCACATAACTCCAAAACGGATCACCCGGTTCAATTGGATTAAGAATGTGCAGAACGCCCTGGTATATCGATATCCCACCGCCAAGACCAAAAATCATAATAGACACCACAAATGACCAGAAATACAGCTCTTTTCCATATCCAAGCGGATGATATTTGTCAGGTCGCTTTTTACTAAGTCTTATGCCGAGCAATAATAATAGCTGGTTTATTGTATCCACTACTGAGTGTACCCCTTCAGCTATCATAGCCGAGCTATTACTAACTGCTCCGGCAACAAATTTCGTAACAGCAATAAGCAAATTAGCTATAAGTGCACTGTAAATAGATTTTTTAGATGATGCCATGATACTACATTAATAGCGCAGCGGGCATTTTGTTTTTAAGACGTGGTAAGGGCGATAAAACCATTTATTATATTCCCTGTTTATTTGATATTATTGTAAATAAAAATATTACAACTATGAAAAATATATTGAACGTAAAAATCCACCGAACCTTATCAGTATTATTCAGCGTTGCTTTATTGTCTTCCGTTTTCTCATCCTGTAAAAAAAATAGCGACGATAATCATGTAGATGTAGCGGCTGTGGCCATTACCAATGCGGCTGCCTCGTCATCACCACAGGATGTTTATTTTGACAATCAAAAACTCACTTCATCCGGTCTGGTTTACACACAAACAATTGGTTATTTTAGCGTTACAGGGAGCCCTACCGTCTCGTTTAAAACAAACGGCACTACAGATGTAAACGCATCTGCGGCTACCAGCTTTGTGCCGGGGAAATATTACAGCGTATTTTTAACTGATGATAAATCTGTTAATGTTTATGAAAACGATCGTACACCTCCTGCATCGGGTAAAGCTCGCATTCGTTTTATTAACCTTAGCACGGGTGTAGGCTCCAGTGCAGATTTTGGTATATCCGGAGGCGCGAAGATCGTATCGGCGCTAACTTATAAAACTGCCTCTGCCTATCAGGATGTTGATTCCGGAAACAGTTATTCACTTTATACCGGCGGATCAACCTCTGTTTTACTGAACTTACCTATAACGCTTTCAGCCGGGGGTATTTATACCCTTTATATAGCGGGTACATCAAGCGCGACAATAGGCTTTAAACTAATAGGCGAAAATTAACAGACCTGTATTTATGTAAACAGAAAAACCCGCTTCACTGCTGGTTTTTCTGTTTACTATCTTTGGCGAGGATCGCCCGATGTAAAAATGAAAATTATTGTAATTGCTGTAGTGTTTATAGTTTTAATTACGTTCGTCAGAACCATCAGGCGCTAATGCGCTATAAAGACGATAATTGCGGTAAGTTTATTTCGAACGTTGCACCCTCGCCCGGCTTTGACATTATTTGCATGGTTCCATTCAAACTGCCAATAAGATGCTTAACTAAAGCTAACCCAAAGCCGTAGCCTTGCTCCCCTTCTGTACCATCTGTGGACGAAGCTGTTCCGCCAAGTATTTTTTCAATGGCTTGTTCAGACATCCCTACACCGGTATCGCTTACTTTCATCTGTAATAATACAGGTACTTCCTTTTCAGTTTTCAATGTTAACGAAACACGTACTTGTCCACCCTCAGGTGTAAACTTCATTGAATTTGATATGAGGTTACCTATTATTTGAAGTAACTTATTCCTGGAGAAAGGCACAGTCGCCGTTTCAGGAGATATAAAGACATTGAAGGTTATGTTTTTGTTGCGAGCCTGCGGCTGGTAAAGTTTTTCTAGTTTGTCTTTAAGTAACACCAAATTAAATTCATCTCCCTTAGGCGCTTGTTTTTCTTCAGCTGTTAATATCTCGTCGGCCAATTCCAGAAGAGACCTTCCGCTCTTTTGTATCAAATTAATAAATTCAAGCACCTCGTCTATCTGGTTAGTATGCCCTTGCTCACTTATGATCTGTGCCAACCCGATTATACCGCCCAGTGGACCGCGTATATCATGGGCTACTTTTTTCTTTGTCTCGTCGGCATACTTTAACTGCCCCTTCAAATCATTAATTACTTTGAGGGCTTTTAAACGATTCACTATCTCGTTGGCGATTATCTTAAGTAGTTCCGTTTTCTCGGGTGATATGGTCTTAAACTCCTTATCCAGTACACACAACGCTCCTACGTTATGCCCTTCAGATGTTATTAATGGCAAGCCGTAATAATAACGAAGATTAGGGTCGTCCGTAACGTAAAACTTATCTTTAAAACGATCATCAGCAGAAAGGTCGGCTATCTCAAAAGGCTGATCGTCCATAATAGTATACTGACAAACGGAGTCTTCCCTTGGCATTTGATCAATAGCCAGGCCGTGATTTGATATGCTCCATTGGGTAAAGGAGTCGATAAGGTTTACCAAAGAAATTTTTGTACCGGCCACATTAGCTGCAAGCCTTGCAAGGTCCTTAAAATTATCTTCCAGACCTGAATAGTCCAGATCATAATCAGAAAGGTCAATTATCCTTTCAAATTCGTTTTTGGGGATAGGGGGATTTGGCATAGCTATAAAATAAAACCCTATTTACGTCTTTTTGAAACAAACGGTTTCATCCAACAAGGCAAATAACTTACCAAACACTATTTTGGATAATTTTCTATAAACCACTTAAGCGCAGCGTTGCCCACGCCCGGCCGGTAAGCCAAAACCACCTCCGTTTTAACGGGGATTTTATCCAACGGAATAAAGCGGAGATTGCCATTTTTATTTTTTACTGATAACGGAAGTATCGAAATGCCCAACCCCGCCTCCACTAATTGTAAAATAGAATGCACATTATTAGCCTCATGAACTATATTGGGGCTAAAACCCAACCTATTGCATATCTCTATCAGGCTGTCGTGATAATGCGGGGCGTATTCTTTATTAAAAAAAATGAATGGCTTGTTTTTAATATAGCTGGCAAGTTCTTCCTCATTTTTAAACTTTTCGCTTCCTGCTTGCATTACAACCATAAAAGGATCAAAAAACAAACTCTGAACCTTCAATTTGTCCGAATGCACAGGTGCCCTCAGTATACCTACGTCCAGCTTACCTTGTTCAAGCGCTTCAATTTGCTTAACAGTGGGGCGCTCATACAAACTCGTTTTAACGTAGGGAAAGTTTACACGCAAGGCTTTTAAAACTTCGGCCATGTGTGGCTGGTATAACGAGCTGATGTATCCTATTCTTAACTCACCGCTTTCTGCCTGGTGTATCTGCTTTACAGTATGCCTACATTCTTCTAAACCGGCAAGTATTTTATTCACTTCAATCAAAAAATACCTGCCAG
>CAMLFI010000065.1 GCA_946479225.1 uncultured Mucilaginibacter sp.
AATGCACCGCTAAAGGTAACATGCGCGTTTAAGCCTAAGTTTTTTGAAGCCTGCGCGGCGTATTTTAATTGCTGCACGGCCCATTCCTGGCGTGCTTTTGGGTTTTTATGATATTGAGCAGGAGCGAAGCCATCAAACAGATCATCATAAGCAGGGTGTACTGCTACCAGCTGCCCTTGTAGGTGAGTAGATAGTTCTGTTATTTCAAGGCCGTAGCTTGCAACTTTGCCTTTTATCTCATCAGCATAGGTTTTGCTTTCAGCTGCCTTTTGCAGATCGAAGTAATTACCTGCCCAGGTAGGAATTTGAACTCCTTTAAAACCCAGACCAGCAGCCCATTTACAAATATCATCTAAAGTATCAAAAGGTGGTTTATCACCTAAAAACTGTGCTAAAAATATAGCAGGTCCTTTAATAGTTTTCATAGAATTTTATACAGTGAATTTAGTCCATTTAAGATCTGATTTGCCCGAAGCAATAACATTTTCAATAAATGCCATGCCTCTTAATCCGTCGCTAATACCCGGAAAATCTTTTGCCTCGGCAGGTGCTTCTACACCCGCAATACCGGCTTTAACAGTTAAAGCGAAGTTGTGATAAAGATTGGCAAATGCTTCCAAATAGCCCTCGGGGTGACCGCCAGGAGTACGGGTATTATGGCTGGCGTACGAGCTTAGGTAGCCGGCACCAGTGCGCCATATTTCGGTTGGTTTATCAGCATATTTAACTTTAAGGGTGTTGGCATCCCATTGTTCCCACTCTAAACCCGCTTTATCGCCATATACTCTTATCTTGACGTTGTTTTCTTCGCCAATAGCTATTTGCGATGCGGTAAGTACAGCGCTTGCACCGTTGCTCAGTTTCATCAAAACAGAACCATCATCATCTAATTTACGACCCTCAACAACAATGTTCAGATCGGCGCAAAGCTGTGTAACCTGTAAGCCGGTAACATATTCGCAAAGGTTAAAGGCGTGCGTACCTATATCACCCATACAGCCTGCTATACCGCTTTTACCCGGATCAGTGCGCCATGAAGCTTGCTTGTTATCTTCACCTTCAAGGAAAGTGCTTAACCACCCCTGCGGATATTCTACATATATTTTACGGATGGTGCCTAATTTACCGGTAAGCGCTAACTGACGCGCCTCTTTTACCATAGGATAGCCGGTATAAGTGTGTGTAAGGCAGAATAATTTATCAGTTGCGGCAACAACTTTTTCCAATTCTTTAGCTTCGGCTAATGAGAAAGTCATTGGCTTATCTAAAATAACATGGAAACCATTCTCTAAAGCCATCTTGGTAGGACCGAAGTGAGCATGGTTTGGCGTAACAATACTTATTACCTGTACGCGCTGATCTTCAGGAAGTTGTTTTTCTTTCTCTATCAGTTCCTCATAAGAACCGTAAGCTCTGTCGGCCGCAATACCAAGCGCAATGCCGCTTGCTTTAGATTTTTCTGCGTTGCTGCTAAAAGCGCCGCAAACCAATTCATAGTCATCGTCAATACGGGCGGCTATACGGTGTACGGCACCAATAAAGGCACCTTGTCCGCCACCCACCATTCCAAGTCGTAATTTCATTTTTTAGTTCTGATTTTTAGTTTAATTGGTAACAATGCAAAGCTGACACTTTATGTTTAAAGTGTCAGCTTTTTATAGCAAATGCAATTAACAATTATACTATTTTTTTTGATACTCAATAGGAAATATTGGAAACAAAAGATCAGTATTACTAACAAACGCTACTTGCTTGCCGTCGGGCGAAAATGAAGGTGTATTGATGGTGCCCTGGCCGCCGTATAAATAAGCTATAACCTCTGGCTTGCCACCGTTTATAGGCATCCGTTGTAAATAAACGTGCCTGTAAAAAGGGTGATCCTGCGGACCCACTTCATTTAGCAGGAAGGAGATATAAACGATGAATTTTCCGTCGGGCGATATGTGCGGAAACCAGTCATTAAACTCGCTGTGCGTAACCTGCGTTTGCTCGCTGCCATCGGGTTTCATGCGCCATATTTGCATGTGGCCGGTACGTACAGAATTGAAATATATATACTTACCATCAGGGGTATACTCGCAGCCATCATCATACGCGGGGTCAGTTGTCAGCCTGGTTTCTGTACCTCCATCTGGCGAAACGCTATAAATATCAGAATTTCCGTTGCGGGTGCTCATAAATACAATGGCCTTATCGTCAGGCGACCAGCTATGGATATAGGATGGAGCAACCGTTGTTATACGTTTAGGCTCACCGCCGGTGATGGGCACTACATAACCTATAGATCGGCCATTATCAGGCCCTCCACGTACCCCAAAGCTGCTTATAGCCAACCTTTTGCCGTCGAATGATATAACGTGGTCGTTATTGTTGCGTTTAACTTCGCCTGTGTTTAATAGGGTGGGCTTGTTGGTAGCCAGGTCATATGTATACAACAGGTCATCCTGGTTGTATAATAGTTTCTTTCCGTCCCTCGTCCAGTTTGGTGCTTGTATAGATTTGTTGTATTGGTAGATCACCCGCCTGTTTTTTGTAGCCAGATCCAGTATTTCAACGTTGCTCCCAATGTAATCTGTATAGGGTTTAAAATCGAGTTTGTTAGGTACGGTAATTCTTACATTGCTGAACACTGCTTTTTCTACCGCTTTAGCATTGTGCGCGCATAAAAATATACCCACATAAGCATCTTCTTCAATAGCCTCAGTGGTGAGCGAATCGAGGGTAAACGGATCGCCCTGCTTAGCTACCCACATTCTATATTTATTACCGCGGCGTTCCAGTTGTATAACATCGGCGTTCTCTACTTTTGATATCACCTGCCGGGTGCTGTCGTTCTCTTTTAAACGATATTGCATAGCAACCAATTTGCCGCCGTGCGTAGTAACGTCAACATGTTTTGATCCGGCATTTAGATTGGACCGTACCATTACACCAACCTTGCGGTATTCGCTTGCACCTTTGCTTGGCAGAAAACGCACATTGGCAGTTAAAATAAAGTCGCCTTTAATTTTACGCCATAAAAAATGAAAAGCATCTGTTGTGGCCCATACGTTTGCACCCGAAGAAGTTAGCGTGTACTGCTGGGTTTGAGCGTTATAAGTAGCCGTGCCTTTAGGTTTTACATCGCCTACATCACCCTGGCCTTCAAAGATGCCAATGCCTTGTGCGTTCGCGCTGTAATTGATACAAATTACAAGCGCGGAAAAATAAAATACTTTCCTGATCATGATGATTATAGTTTTATTGAGGGATAATCGGTTTACTAAAGGTAAATATTCCATTAATAAACAGGCTACTAATCAATTAAAAAGGAGACATGGTTTCCCGTGTCTCCTTGATTGATCTTGTATGTTTTTACAGTTGTTAAACCGGTACGGCAACTTCCTCTTGCAACTCTTCCTTCACTTCTTTCTTCACTTCATCGGTGCATATGGTAGTAGGAGTATCACAATATTGCTGGTAGAATTGCTTTTTTGAATCGTTGTATGATTTTACAGCGCCTATCAGGCTCATAAATTTTATATAATACCATGCGCTATCTACCTGGTATGGCTTAAAGCCAGAGCGGGCACTTTTCGGGAACAAATGGTGGTTATTATGCCATTCGCCGGCAACAATACCCGGCCACAGCTGATTAATAGACATGTCGGCACGATTATAATCTACGCCATCTCTACGTTTATCTTCGCCTTTACCGTGTCCTTCATAGTTAAAGGTACGTACACCCACGGCCCAAAAGCCGGCAGCACCAAACAAGGCACAAGCTAAACCGATGCCACCCATAAGGAAAAACGCAGTAAACCAAAAACCCCAGCTCAAAGCAACACTAATTAAAGTTCGGGTTGGGTTGGCCAATGTGCCCCATTTTTGATATTGGGCGTAGGTATTAACATTTACACCTGTATGCTTCATTAAGTTTACACACTTGGCGTAGTCGGCTTCGCTCATGTTGCGGTTTATAGGCTGATGATTTACATCGGCCAAAAAGCAATATAAAAAGCCGCCGCCTGCATTATACGGGTCGCCGGGTTGATCAGACAAAGCGTGATGCACATGGTGCGATACAGCATAGATCTCCTCAGGAATTATTTTAAGCGTAAGATTTTGTGTGAAAAAACGCCAAAACTTATTGGTGAACTGGTATGCTCCGTGTGTGCAATACCTATGGTGCCAAATAGTACCGTGCGTGCCCATTACAATCATGCTGTAAAAAAAGGCAGCCAGCAGCAGTTTGAAAGTGAAGTATTTAAAAATGAAGACAAAAAGGAAGGGTGCAAGCACCACAATCATCATCCAGCTTAAAAAGGAAAGCCAGTTTTTTTTATCCTTGAAAATATTTAGTCTGGAGAAAAACTCAGTAAAAATTTGTTTTGGGGTTGGCTTTGCCAGGTTACCACTCTCATCACTCCATCCGTACGCAGGTGGTTCCAGTACATTGTTTAAAAATGCCATTCAGATCGTCTAAAAATTAATTTACATTATTAGGGTTTGTAATCGGAGTGTAATATATGCAAATTAATTATCTTGAAAGCTTTTTTATTTTAGCGAAAAAAGTTTTAGAGGTGAATTATGGCGCTATCTCGCACCTTTCTCCCGCCAGCATTTCCTGGCAAAGATCGTATTCATCAGGTACGGTAATGCTGTTTACTTCCTGTTTGTAGCTCTGTTTTATTTCCCGGCGACGCTTAGCCTCAATAAACCGGCGCACCTGATCACGGTTTTCAAGGATAAGGCCCGGTATCATAACGGGCTTATTATCATCGTCTTTAGCCACCATAGTAAAGTAACTGGTATTGGTGTGCTGTACCGTATTGGTTTTTATGTTTTCGGATATCACCCGTATGCCAATCACCAATGATGTTTTGCCCACGTAATTTACCGATGCCATTAATGATACCAATTCGCCTACTTCAACAGGTTGTAAGAAATCTACTGTATCAATAGATGCAGTTACACAATAATTGCCTGCATGCTTTGCCGCGCATACATAAGCCACCTTATCCATCAACGAAAGTAAAATGCCCCCGTGTATCTTTCCGCCGAAGTTAGAATAGGAGGGGATCATCAGTTCGGTAATAATGGTTTCAGAGAAACTAACTGATTTATAGGGCAGGTCGTCGGTTAAGCCGGGCATGATAGATTTTTAGTTGTGGAGTTTTGTGTTCGTAGTGTTGTGTAATAATTTATAATATTGTGAAAAATTAGTGAAGTGAGCAAGTTTTTTATTTTAACAATGGTGTTTTGCGGCGTGCAGGTTTGCCTGGCCCAAACAGAGGTGATCCGCAAAAACAAGATCACGGCACTGGTAACGGAAAAATACAGCACTATTATAGCTGCCGACAAGCAGATAAAGCAGGGCCTGTACCAGGCCATGTACAACAAAAAGGTGGTTTTGGCCCAGGGTAAATATGCCGACGACAAACGGGTAGGTATGTGGCGCTTTTTTGATAAAAAACAAAGGCTTGCGCAGGTATTTAACTATGATACCGGTAAGCTGGTATTTGAAGCGCCCGAGGATGAAAGCTCAAATTTTAAATATGAAATAGATACCAAGAACACTGATTCCATAACCATCACAAAGCCGTTAAAAAAGGGCGGACGCTACTTTGGATATGTACCTTACTTACGGTTTTTTAAATCACAGGCCGGTCTGCAAGGGTATGATCCTGGTGATGTAAGAATAGTGATAGAACTTTTCATAACCTCAATGGGAAGACTTGCCGAATTTAAAATACACACAATAACGCCTGATTATAACAACTTTTTTTCAGTTGATCCTGAAAGCCTCTATCCCGAAGATAAAACGTTTATGCCGGCAACATATAACAATGCGCCCATATCAAGCCACATTTTTATAGTTTGTTATATAAACAAACACGGCGAGCTTGATATGGACACAGGGAATTAAATTCTTACAATCCGGGTGGCTTTGGTGGTGCCGGCGGTCTTTTTAAATTTAACGGGCTACCTGGTGGCGGCGGTGGCGTTCCCGGGGCAGGCAAACCTGAACGTGTACGTCTGCGTACAGGTTTCCGGCCTTTCTTAAACGGATTTATTTTCTTTAACCCAGCCCCTGCTTTTTTAAGCACTTCACCGGGTGGCGGTGGCGGCGGCGGCGGACCCTGCGCTTTTACAACGTTTGTAACATGTACCAACCCAAAGGACAGTACCCCGGCTGCTATATATCTTAAGACTTTTTTTACTTTCTTTTTGTTGGATGATTGCATGGCTGTTGTGTTTTTGTTTAAGCAATGCAACTATAACAACTTTTTGCTGGTTTTGTTGCACACAAGTTTTCCACCCTAACAAAAAGGTGGTTCAGAACTGACTGAACCGCCCTTTAAATTATACAATGCTATTTCTTTGCGAGCGTATATTCACCCCAAAAATCGGTAGTTGCTGCTACCGTCCGCATCATTGGGGGAGGTGGACGAGAAGGCACATTACCGTCAAATTTTGTAAATGTTTTTGGTTCATTTACCTTGACCTGGTAATTGAACGGATTTGCGCCATTATCCGGCAATGAAAGATATTTTAAAGGTATAGCTAACTCATAAGTGTAAGCGAAGTTTTCATCAAACCGCGCAGCTACTTGTATGCCATTTTCGTTATAGATAGGTATCTCTGCGGAGTTTATGGTTTTAATGCCCGATAGACCTATAAGCTTTGCTTTGCTGTCAATCGCTTTATTCAGCTCCTCAAGAGTTACCAGTTGTCCACCGGGAGTGGCATCTACATTACGTTGATCAGTTAACCCAATCAAATTTGTTAAACTGGATACGCCGGCCCGATCAAGTGAAGGATAGGTGACAGATACCTGCGCATCGCTTTTTTTGCCGAGTGTTGGATTGATATTTACCGATATTCCTCCATGCATTATTTTTCCTGCTATATCCTGCCGTTTGGTTTGCATAGTTAAATAGAGGTTTTCATCGTCGTTTGATATAGTATAAAATAACTCGGTAGCGCTGTTTTGCGCTTTGAATTTATTGTCCCATTCCGTTGCTTTTCCATCAATTTTTAGGTTGCCAGGTGCGCGAACGCTTTCTTTTTGAACGTTGGGGAGTTTTTGAGCATTTGCTGTTGTCGTCGCAAAAGCGATTAATGCATACAGGATTTTTTTTGTCATAAGATTTAGATTTTATTTTTTGATTTAAAAACAGTAGTTATAATTGCGTTATCACGCTTGTTGATCAATCATTATTTAAAGATTCATTCGGTGCGCCTCCCTCATTACTATTTTTATTTAACAAACTGCTTGTAGGTTTAGCAGGCCGTGCGGCAGGAGCCATAGGCGGCGGTGGCGGCATCTTGTCATGGATCTGCATACTTGGAAATGTATAGCCATATTTATCCTTAAGCAACTCTATTTGCGCTTTCGTAGCAGAATTCCTGAAAAAGTCTTTCTCCTCGCCGTTTTTTTCGTGTATAATAACCCTGAAATTAGTCTCCTTTCCATCTATCAGGTACCCGGTTTCTTCATATTTATAGCCTGTCACGGTTGATCTTAACTCGCCATTGGGCAAAGGAGGATATTTTGCAAGATCTTGTTTTGGTGGAAATTTAATATGGTCTACTTTTGGTTTCGGCGGTTGCGGTGGAGGAGGGGAAAGCTTGCTAATTTCTCCTTTTGGACCTTTTACTTTGGGTGGAAATTTAAGTTGATCTACTTTGGGTTTTTGGGCTATAGGTGTTGGCGATAGGAGCAATTTTTCCATGTCAGCTTTTGTCCCGCTACGTACATACACCTTTTCTTCCCCGGTAGAAATACTTTCACCACCAACAACAATAACATGATTTAATTTCTTTAACTCGTCCATGTTGAATGTGGCATTTGCGCTACGATGCTGGCCAAGCTGCGGTAAGGTTTCTATCGAAATATATAATTGGTTTGATCCAATTTTTCTATACTTCATTTTATAGCCTTCTTTTTGAAGAGATAAGTCCACTTTTTTAAGGTCATCGGAAGGCTCTATAAAATTAGCCCACCGCATGTAGTTCTCGCCTGCCTTTTGCTTAGGTGGCATTGGTGGCGGAGGTGCTATGCGTTTGGGTTGTTGTGCAATATGCACCGGTGCCAGATCTATCCAGCCATAAGGTTTACTGAACCCCAGTGTTGAGGCGCAAAGCAAACCTGCGCAAACAGGCAGTGCAACAAGATATTTGAGCCTGGCTAATTTACCCGAGCGTTGTTGATTTAACATAATAATTCTCTTTTTTAACAGGTTATAATTGAAGAAGGCGTGGGTTATAGAAGAGCCGCCCGCCCCATAGGCATTGTTCACCAAAAAAGATGAATAGGTTAAAGCATCAGCCTCAGTAGCGGCCGTTTGTTCATCGGCAATATATTCGTGCACAGTTTTTAAGCTGTTCTGCAGCAAATAAATGCAGGGATTAAACCAACATATCACCTTAAGTAATTCCAAAAACATAATATCGGCAGAGTGTTTTTGGCGGATATGCACCAGTTCATGCGTAATAATGGTATTAGCACCTGCAGCCCGCGTACCAATAAACAGATAATTGAAAAATGAGAAAGCTACATCAGTATCTTTCAGATACACCATTTTGTAATTGCCCACTTTGGCTTTAGTATTTCGAGTTAACTTAAATACTGAGTACAACTTAAGCGTTAGCAGTAACATTACAATTACTGCCCCTGCCATATAAGCCAGCCACAAATAATCATCAATGCTAAATACAGGCGCGACTGCCGCAACAGGCGTATTAATAATGTTTGAAGGCTCCACATACTGCAAAGTTTGAGCAGCCGGATAGGAAACCACCGGCGTATTATTTATCACCCCCGGCTTTAATGCTCCAACCTGTAAAACAGGCAATACAAAAGCCATAACACAGCTTAGCAGTAAATAAGCGCGGTTTAACTGATAATGAGTTTCTTTAACTAAGAAAACGCAGTAGGCCAGGTAAAATACGCATAGGTATAAATTAGCTTCTGCCAGGTAATACAGCCAGTTCATTTCTTTTTCTTTTTTAGGTCCTCAATTAAATTGGTTAACTCATCCAGTTCATTTATGCCCAATTTCTTCTCATTGGCAATAAACGACACCAGGCTTTGGTAGGAGTTGCTGAAATAGTTGGTCATCATTTTATCAAACGTAAACTTGCGATAGGCAGCTTCGCTTATAAGCGGGAAGTATACATGCGAGTTACCGTAAGCCTTATGGTCAATAAAACCCTTGGTTTCCAGGACCCTCACAACTGTCGATACTGTATTATAAGCGGGTTTAGGTTCAGGCATCTGCTCCAATATGTCTTTTACAAGCCCTTCTTTTAAGGTCCATAAAATCTGCATTATTTGCTCTTCGGCTTTGGTCAACTCTTTGATTTTCATTGCGAACTATTTAAGTAGTTAAATAAAGGTAAAACTATTTTTCTAGTTTGCAAACTATTTTTGTAGTTTTTTTTGTGGTAGTGATTAAAGATTGGTGATTATAGATTAGTTGGTCGCTTTGCAAAATCGCACATTGGTCAATCAGCACCATCCCCGATCACTAATTAACCAATCACCGCTCATCTAATCTTGCTAAAAAAATTTGCAAACCTCCACATCTTAACATATTTTGCACCTGCACATTTGCACATCCGCATATCTGCACATTTACACCATGTCACAACTCCATCAAATAGCATTAACTTTTTTAAAAAGCATAGGTCCAACATCTGCCAGGTCGTTG
>CAMLFI010000066.1 GCA_946479225.1 uncultured Mucilaginibacter sp.
CAGGGCTTTTTCCATTTTTTTCCAGTCGGCAACACTATTGCCGTTTACCGGTAACTCATCAAACTTGTTAAGTAAGTGCGGTCTTAGCAACATTTGTTCTCTCATGATCCTTACTGTTTTGTGTTAGTTTTTCTCGTAATTGTTTTTTTGCAGATGAAAGGTGCCAACGCGAGGTACTTTCGGTTATGTTTAACATTGCCGCTATCTCGCCATGGTCAAAACCATCCACCTCATATAAATTAAATACAGTTTGGCTGGCAGGCGGTAAAGTCCTTATATAACGCAGCAGGTCGGCAGCGTACAATCTTTCCAGTGCATCGGGCGATATAGGCGTCAGATCGTCCGTCTCTGTAATATCATCATGATATTGAAAGCGCATTTCGCTCCGCTGTAGGTCAATACAGCAGCGTATCATGATGGCAGTTATCCAACCATCTAAGTTCCCTTTATCACCATTGTAGGTTTTGATATTGGTAAAAACTTTCATGAAGCCGGCATTCAATGCTTCGGGCACCAGGTCGTCATCCCGCAGATAGCGCATGCAAAGCCGGTATATGCGTTGGTAAAACAGCAGGTACAATTGTTCGTGTGCTTTACGTTTATTAGCTACGCAGCCGGCAATAATTACTGAAAGTTCTTTATCGTCCATAAAACCCTTAAGTATTTACAAATACGTAGCAGTGATTTAAAACGCTGGGTAGAAAAGAAAATTTAGTCTAAAAAGCTAGTCTGAATCGGATAAAACCATAGCGTTCCCCCTTCAGGGGGCTAGGGGGCTAAACGCATACCCTTCTTTACTCCAGACATCCATCGCCCTTGGTAGCACGTATTCCAATCGTTCAAAAGCTTTCAAACTATCATGAAAAACAACAATAGAACCAGGCTGTGTGTGCTTCAAAATGTTGTGCAGGCATCTTTCTGGACTTAGTGTTGTATCAAAGTCGCCGCTTAAAACATCCCACATAATAATTTTCACGTCGGCCTGCTGTTGTTGTAAAAGTTTTATTTGCGAGCGCTTAATTCGCCCATATGGCGGCCTGAATAAGGGCGTGTGTAATAGTTCATCGGCTTTTGCAAAGTTTTGTACGTAAACATCATCGGCTGTGTCCCAGCCTTTTAAATGGTTAAAGGTATGGTTCCCAATTGTGTGCCCTGCCGTTTTTACCTTCTCAAAAATATCCGTATGTTTATTGGCGTTATCACCAATGCAAAAAAAAGTGGCCTTTGCCTTATATTGTTCTAAAATATTTAAAACAAATGGTGTAACAATTGGTATGGGGCCATCGTCAAAGGTGAGATAAATAGTACGGTCGCGTTTATCACTATCCCAAATTAGTTGAGGATAGAGTTTTTTTAGCAACCACGGTGTTTTAACCAGATACATATTCAAACAAGAGAGCCCCTATACAGGAGAGATCAGACAAACCTTTAATTAGTGCATAGACACTAATGTAAAGCCAAATCTAATTAACTCGGGTATAACATCTCAATTATTTGTACACAATAACCCATATGAAGCAAAATACATCAGTATTAAAACGGGCAGGCCTGATATTTACACTGTTCCTGGCTGCAAGTTTTACTGTAAAGGCGCAAGAAAAGATCACGCTACAAATGGCGGTTGACCGCATGCTGGCCAACAACCTTAACATAAAACAGGCACAGGTAAGTGAGGCATTAGGATATGCAGATCTGCAGCAATCAAAAAACAATCAGTTGCCGTCCTTAAATGCCAATACATCAACAGGCTACAATTTTGGGCGAAGCTTAATAACCGGTACTTCTGAGTACTTATCGTCAACCTCTCAAAGTGTTAACACTAATGCGCAATTGTCGCTTACGCTGTTTCAGGGTGGGCAGTTGCGCAACCAAGTTATCCAGAACAGGTTAACGGTTGATGTTAATAAAAGTAATACCGCTAAAATTAAAAACGACCTGACGTTAAATGTTGTAACCACTTATTTGCAAATATTAATAAACCAGGATCTGGTAACGGCCGCCACCCAGCAAGCTGATATTGCTAACCAAACCCTGCAGCGATCACAAATAAGCTTTGATGCAGGCAAGCAAACCCTGGCAGATCTGTCGCAAGCAAAGGCTCAGGTAGCTACCGCTAATCTGAATTTGACCAATGCTCAAAACCAGCTTGATATCTCTATGTTGGTGTTGAAACAGTATATGGAAATGGACCCCAATACTACCATTACCGTTGAAAAGCCGGACATTAGCCGTTTAACAAATGTGCGAACCGCGTTTGACGCTAACCAGGTGGTAAGAACAGCTTTGGATATCAATCCGGATATAAAATTAGCTGTAGCACGCGAAAGAACATTTGCGCAGTCAATCAAAATAGCCCAGGGCACTTTTTATCCAACCTTGAGCTTAACAAGTGGCATAGGTTCTACTTATAACAACAGGTTTAAAAAGTTCTTAAATAACCAAGCGGTTGACTATCAATTCTTTGATCAAATAAGGGATAACTTCAACCAATCAATTGGCTTAAGTTTAAATATTCCCATTTTTAACCGCTTCAATGCCCATACCAATGTTAAAAAAGCGGAGCTGAACTTTCAGAACGCGCAGTTGAATACTCAGTTAGCTAAAAACAATCTTAGCAAAATAATTATACAGGCGGTGCTTGATCTTAATGCCGCTAACAAACAATATCAATCAGCCACGCAAACATTTGAAGCTAACAGGGATGCATTGAACGTTACGCAACAACGTTATGACGTAGGTTTGGTTAACTCGTTAGATTACAATACTGCCGTAACCAACTATAATAAATCGCAAAATGATATGATACAGGCGCAATACGCTGTCATATTCAGAAGCAAGATAATTGACTATTACTTAGGAAACACGATAACACTTTAAAATAAAAAATCCTGCACATCATGGGAAAAACTACAAAATATATTCTGATAGGTTTAGGCATCGTAGTGGTGCTGCTGGTTGTTGGTAAGGCAACGGGCGTCATCGGTAAAGAACCGAAGACAAAAGTAGCTACCGAAAAAGCCGCCAGCCGCGAGATAAACGAAACAGTATCAGCAAGCGGAAAAATAATGCCGCATGTTGAAGTTAAGATAAGCCCCGAAGTATCCGGTGAGGTGGTTGAACTACCTATTAAGGAAGGCGACGTGGTTAAAAAAGGTCAGTTACTGATCCGGATCCGTCCGGATATTTTGCAATCAGGCTATAACAGGGCAGTGGCTTCGCTTAACTCACAAAAAGCTAATGTGGCTAATTCAAGCCAACAGCAAAAGCAAGCGGAAGCTACTTATAACAACCAGGCCGCAAACTATAAACGTAGTAAAGAGCTTTTTGAGAAAAAAGTACTTACTGCTGCCGAGTTCGACCAGGCTAAAGCTACTTATGAAAGCGCTGTAGCCGGATTAGAAGCTGCCAAGCAAAGCGTTATAGGTGCCAAATTTGGCTTGCAGCAAACTGCCGCAAGCGTTAAAGAAGCCAGCGATAATCTTTTAAAAACTACCATATATGCACCGGTTGATGGTGTTGTTTCAAAGCTTTCTGTTGAGATTGGCGAACGTGTTTTAGGTACTGCACAATTTGCCGGTACCGAGATAATGACCATATCCAACCTTGCCGAGATGGATGTGAACGTTGATGTGAATGAAAATGATATCAACCGTATAACTTTAGGCGATACTTCTATTATACAGGTTGACGCGTTTTCCGGCAAGAAATTTAAAGGCACCGTTTCAGAGATCGGTAGTTCGGCAAATGTAGTGGGTACTACGGCAGATCAGGTTACCAACTTTACAGTTAAGGTACGTATAGATCCGAAATCATACACAGACATGCTGAACGCAAAGGCGGCTAATCCGTCTCCTTTCCGTCCGGGACTTACTGCTACAGTTGATATTCAAACCAACCATACCAAGGCGTTATCGGTGCCAATACAAGCGGTAACCACCCGCGATGAGAAAAAGGATGAGACAGGCCCTAAAAAGGATGAGAACGCCGAAGAAAAAACTACCGCCAGCGCTGCTCCTGCAAAAGAGTATGTATTTATTTACCAGGCTCCGGGCAAAGTTAAACAGGTACAGGTAACTACCGGTATTCAGGATGACACGTACGTTCAGATATTGTCTGGTCTTAAAGAGGGTGACGAAGTTGTTTCAGCGCCATATCCAGCAATTTCAAAAACCTTGAAAGATGGCGCATTAGTTGAAAAGGTTGACAAGAGCAAACTATTTACTAAAGAAGGTAAAGAATAGAACCAACAACTTATTATAATTATAGGCCGATCCGAAAGGGTTGGCCTTTTTGTTGGGAGTAATTTTCTTTACATTGACCTATTATTACGCTTCTATCTGAATATGAACAAAATGACTTTTGATCCTACAATAAAAAAATGGAGATTTCTCCAATCGGTAGCTGATGGCGAAGAGTTCCACATAAACGGTTTAAACTTATGGGAGCATGAATGGAAACCCCTTTATAACAGCATTCACGTAAAAGATCCCCTTTATGGGGAGGATCACACTATGTATGTTTATGAAATTACTGACGGAACGGTAACTGTATTATTTGCTGCGGGCGAGTTTTCAAACACTGTTTGGGGTATATATCTTCCTGTTGATTAATTTTTGTCGAAGCTGATAAGTAGTAGTAAGAAACAAGAAGAGCTCCTGATGGGCAGGAGCTCTTTCTAAACCAATTATAAACCAATTATATGAAGAGATGTGCCCCTCGGCACATTACGTTAAATCATTTTAACTGAATAACATTATACAAACGATATACCAAAACTTTTATTGTGTAATAATTACACGTGGTTTAAATTAATGTTCAAAAAAATATACACCATAAAAAACGCCTCAGAAAGTTCTGAGGCGTTTTTTATACTTAATGATATGTAGTATTAAATTGTGTGCAAAGCGTTGCCTGTATAGTACAGTATAACAATAATTATGCCCGCTATAATGCGGTACCATCCAAATGCTTTAAAGCCCTTGCGTTCTAAAAAAGTGATAAATGATTTTATAGCCAAAAGCGCCACAACAAAGGCAACAAGGCTACCTATCAGTAAAAACTTAATATCCTGGTATAGCTCAGCCTGGTTGATGCCTCCATCTTTATAAAAATCATAAATGTCTTTTACTGTAGCGCCAAACATAGTAGGCACCGCCAAAAAGAACGAAAACTCCGCAGCTGCTGTCCTGCTTAATTTTTGTGACATGCCGCCAATTATGGATGATGCTGAGCGTGACACACCGGGTATCATGGCCAGGCACTGAAAAAAGCCAATTTTAAGCGCCGTAACGTAGCTAATATCTTCCTCGCTTTTTACATTTGGGTTCCTGAACCAGTCATCAACAAAAAGCAACACTACGCCGCCTGCAACTAATGCAATGCCAACTACTAAGGGGCTTTCAAGCAAAACATCTATTTTGCTTTTAAACAGCAGGCCGAATATTATTGCCGGAATAACGCCGATAACCAGTTTTATGTAGAAATTGAACGAACGGAAGAAACGTTTAAAATAAAGAACCACTACAGATAGTATGGCACCCAATTGAATAACTATCTCAAACAGTTTAACAAAATCATCTTTACCAATACCCATTAATGAACTGGCAACCACCATGTGACCGGTGGACGAAACGGGCAAAAACTCTGTAAGGCCCTCAATAATGGCCAATACAATAACATGAAATATATTCATTTTGAGATAATGTTAGATCGAATTATTCTTCAGCCTGATCAGGCATCAGATTTTTTAAGAATGGCGTAAAACCCTATTCCGAAACCTGCCAAAACTACAACAGGAGCCACAACTATTTTGGTGGTGTTGTAAATATCGGTTGTACCTGCCATCAGGAAAAAACCTAATGATACCACCGCTATACTGATAATGAACCACAGGTAATTGGTTTTACCAAAAATAAATTTAACGGGGCCTGCTGCTTCGGCAGAGGTTTTGGTTTTTGATATTGTTTGTGCGGTCTTTGACATTTTAATTATTGAATTATTGAGTTAGTGAATTATTGAATGGCAAAAAACCTTTTACCTTTCGCCTTTCAGCTTTTACCTTATCTATAAAGGTCGTATATTTTTAAACGTAAAAACTTGTTTACAGCTAAGTATGTGCTTAATCCTGATATAAATACACCCAGGCCTAATACCAACAAAAACACTACACCAAATTCAAAGTTGTTTTGCAGTATTACCAGATCAGGTATTTGCAGATTTGCCAGGTATAAAGTGCCTATCAATATAATAACAGCTATAAGGCCACCTAATATGCCGTGCCATATGCCATAAAGTATAAATGGTTTGCGGATAAAGTTTTTAGTGGCACCCACTAATTGCATCGACTTGATCAAAAACCTTTGCGAGTAAATAGCCAACCTGATGGTATTGTTTATTAAGGCTACTGATACTACAACAAAAATACTTGCAAAAGCCAGTATCACCAGGCTTATAGCAGTAAGGTTTTGGTTCATTTGATCAACTAACGACTGTTGATATTTTACCTCTTTTACAAAAGGATTTTTTAACAATTGGGTCTTTAATTTGGTTATCTCAGCATTGTTTGCATAATCAGCATTCAGATAAACATCTAATGATTGCGATAGCGGGTTGTACCCCAAAAACTTAACAAAATCCTCGCCCAGATCTTTTTGCAGATTACGGGCAGCAAGTTCCTTGCTTACATAAATAGCTTGTTTAACAGCCGGATTGGCATCTAATTGCGTTTGCAGTTGCCTTACATCCGCTTCGTGCGCGGCTTCATCAACAAAAATATTAAGCACGATGTTTTCTTTTACATAGCGCGAAAGATTATTGGCATGTACTAAAATCAAACCCAATAAGCCCACCATAAGCAGCACCATTGATATGCCGAATACCGTTGATATATAAATGGTCTTGGTTTTCTTTGCCGATTCGCTTACTTCAAATTCTTCCATACTTGCGTGTTTGTTGCGCTAAATTAAGAATACGCGCCTTAAAGGTAAAACTTTATAATTTATTTAAACAGATAACGCGGGGATATTAACATTATTTAACGGACTTAAACAATACGTAAGGCCGGGTGTTTTATTATTAGGTGAAAGGCAAAAGCTGAAAGGTAAAGGTTGCAACGATTTAGCCCCTTCATTCAGTAATTCAATAACTCAGTAATTCAATAATTAAAATGACAGCTCCCGCAAACTCAACAGATAAACCGTCGCCGGCAGATACGCCTACGGACCGCCCCCATGATAAGGGCCAGAAAAGTAAAGTAAGAAAAGAAGATAAGGTATATGATGCAGAGGAGCCTCACGGTGGAGACATAGCTAAAAAACGAGAAAAGGAGGAGCAACCGGTGCATTCGGTTAAAACTCCTCCTAAAGATAATCAGTTAAGTTAGTATAAAGAACGATTTATAAGAGACTGTATTTAAGTGATTGCTATTTAAGTTTCAGCGCTATTTTGCCGTCCTCAATTCCTTCAATGTTTTTATCGGTGAAGATGTCTTTACCGGTTTCGCCCATTAATTTCAATAGGTTATCAGTTGATTCTTTGTGCATAACTTCAATAGTTGATGCAGTTGAATTAAATTTCATTTTGGTTTCGGTTACAGTACCGCAAGCCTGAATGCTTTCGTTGAATTTTTTAAGCGTAGCGTAGTCAATTCCGGTTATAGTTACAGTGGTAACCTTAACACCTGCCGGAAGAGCCGGCATGGCTGCTACTGCAGCATTTGCAGTTTGCAATGCTGCGGTTGCTGCTGCAGCGGCTGCTGCCGCGGCGGCTTCAGCTTCTTTCTTCTTTTTACCACCAAACATACCTTTTAGTGAGTTAACCGCACTTGCCGCCTGTCCTACTGCGCCTGCAGCACCGGTAACACCGCCTGCCGCGCCGTTTGCAGCGTTAGTTCCTGAAGCAATTGCGCCTAAAAGGCCCTGAGCCATTAATGATGAGCAGCTTAGCATGATAGCGGCTGCTATTAAAGTAATACGTGTTTTCATAATCCTTAGTTTTTTGCGTTATTAATTAGTTGATTGTTTACTACATCATCAACTCTGCACTTTTTAAGGTCACGCTCACAAATACCATCAGGTTAAAAAAGATAACAGAGGTGTTATTTTGAATGATGCCTCATTTTCCCCGGCGATCAGACAATTCAAAAGTATCCCGCTAAGCAGCGGTAATCAATAATGCATTTGTAGTATTTATGCGGATCAAATTCCGCTCTTGAGAGGGTAATAGCCAGGATTAGACAGGTCGGCCAATTTCACCAAACGTTCCTCTGGAACGTGAACCTTTTCTTAAAATATATCTACCAACCATACATCCCGCTGGGATGAAAAAATGATTCGTTCCAGAGGAACGGTTGGTTGGTAGCTATAAGAAAAATGAAATTTTACGTTCCAGAGGAACGTTTGGTGCTTATGCCTTTTGATGGGCTATTACTATCGGGAGGAATCGCACCACCCGCCCGCTTCTTTTTAAATTTTTTAACGCTCGTAATCACGTATCAAAAAAAAGCCCCGCTCTGAGTGAGAAGGGCTTAAGTGAAGTTTTTACTTAAATCTGCTTTTTAAAGCGGCCAGTTTCAGCGCCATATCTGTTTCCGGTTCGGGCTCTTTCTTTCTTTGTGGTTGATGCTGGGCTTGCCTGGTTGGTTGCTGTGTTTTCGCCGGGCGATCTTTTTGCGGTTCATCCGTTTTCATGGAAAGTGAGATCCGTTTACGGGCTACATCAACTTCGGTAACGGTTACCTCAACCTGCTGATGCACCTTAAGCACTTCGTTAGGATCTTTTACAAACCGGTTAGCTATCTGGCTCAGGTGTACCAAACCATCCTGGTGCACGCCAATGTCCACAAAGGCACCAAAGTTGGTTATATTGGTTACAATGCCGGGCAGTTTCATGCCGGGTTTCAAATCGGTTATGCTATTTACGCCATCGGTAAAGCTGAATGCCTCGAACTGCTCGCGTGGGTCGCGACCGGGTTTGGCCAGTTCCGCCATAATATCATTAAGCGTAGGCAGGCCCACGGTATCAGTAATGTATTTTTGTAGCGGGATACTTTTACGCAGCTTTTCATCGCGCATCAATTCGCTCACAGAGCAGCCTTTATCTTTTGCCATTTGAGCGACAAGCTGGTATCTTTCAGGATGGACGGCACTCGTATCAAGTGGATTTTCTGCATTCCGGATGCGTAAAAAACCGGCAGCTTGTTCAAATGCTTTATCACCCAGGCGAGGTACTTTTTTTAGCTGTTCGCGATGAGTAAATGCACCGTTAACATCGCGGAAGGCAACAATATTTTGCGCCAACTGCGGCCCTAAGCCTGACACATAGGAAAGGATCTGTTTTGATGCTGTATTCAACTCAACGCCAACAGCGTTTACGCAGCCTATCACGGTGTCATCCAATGATGCCTGTAGCTTGGTTTGATCAACATCGTGCTGGTACTGGCCAACTCCAATTGATTTCGGATCAATTTTAACCAGTTCGGCCAACGGGTCCATTAACCTTCTGCCAATGGAAACCGCGCCGCGCACAGTAACATCTTTATCCGGGAACTCTTCCCGTGCAACGTCCGATGCGGAATAAATAGAGGCCCCGCTTTCGTTCACCATCACAATAGCCACATCAG
>CAMLFI010000067.1 GCA_946479225.1 uncultured Mucilaginibacter sp.
CCTTTACCGGTTACCATGTATTTAAGTACAGAGCGGCTATCATTTTCCAGCTTGCCGCCTTCGTCTTCACCGTGCTCTGCGTACATATCTATAACGGGCTCCCACGTAAACTCGGCAATGGTATCCTGAGATGACGCATAGTTGATCTTCAGCATGCGTAACAAACCGTCGCTGCGCTCAATATACCGGCTCATCCAATAAAAACTTGCTGCTACCCTGCTTAACATCTTAATTTCGAATTTCGGATTTTCAATTTCGGATTTATTTCTTTCCTCAATTTGGTTCCCTATGTTTAATTAATTAGAAATCTGCACATCTGCATATCCCCACATCTGCACATCTATGCCAGCACCCACGTATCCTTACTACCGCCGCCCTGCGAGCTGTTAACTACCAGCGAGCCCTCTTTTAAAGCTACGCGGGTTAATCCTCCGGGTACTATCTCAATCCCATCCGGACCGAACAACGCGTATGGCCTTAGGTCTATCCGTCGAGGTTTTAATTCGCCCTGCATATAACATGGCGCGGCTGACAGGCTTATGGTTGGCTGTGCGATAAAATTGCGCGGCTCTTTTAATATCTCTTTTTTATAATCCTCTATCTCTTCGTCGGATGCTGCGTGGCCCATCAGCATACCATATCCGCCGCTGCCGTTGGTGCGTTTTATCACCATCTTGTTCATGTTTTTAAACACATAATCCTTTTCGTCGGGATTGCCTAACTGATGCGTGGGTACGTTCTTTAAAATGGGCTCCTCGTTAAGGTAGTATTTAATCATTTGCGGTACGTAGGTATAAATGGCCTTGTCGTCGGCCACACCATTGCCAATAGCGTTTACTATAGCTACATTTCCTTTACGGTAAGCGCCCATAATACCCGCCACGCCCAGCATGCTGCCTGGGTTAAACACCAATGGGTCAAGAAAATCATCATCAACCCGGCGGTATATTACGTCAACCTGCTGCAAACCTATAGTGGTTTTCATATATACCTTTTGGTCCTTAACCACAAGGTCGCGCCCCTCCACCAGCTCTACACCCATTAAACGGGCCAGCGTGGTATGCTCAAAATAAGCCGAGTTATAAATACCCGGACTAAGCAACACAATGGTTGGATTAGCTATCTGCCTTGGCGAAAGTGCCATCAGGTTACGGTAAAGTATAGACGGATATTCTGTAACGCTGCGCACGCCGCATTGCGGCAGCAGATCAGGAAAGAGCCGCTTGGTTATCTCGCGGTTCTCCAGCATATAGCTTACGCCAGATGGTGTGCGCAGGTTATCCTCCAAAACATAGAACGTACCGTCGTGATCGCGGATAAGGTCGATACCCGAAATATGGATATAAATATCATACGGAACATGTAGCTGATACATTTCGCGCAGAAAGTGCGGGCACGAATAAATTATATCTACCGGAACAATGCCGTCTTTAATAATAAATTGATTGTGGTAAATGTCCTTTAAAAAATGGTTAAGCGCGGTTAGGCGTTGCTTTATCCCTTTTTCAACAAAGGCCCACTCAGATGCAGTTATAATACGCGGGATAATATCAAAAGGAAAGATCTTCTCAATACCCTCGTTATTATTGTACACGGTAAACGTAATACCCTGGCTCATGAACAGCCGCTTGGCTAAATCTTCTTTTTTATTCAGATCATCGGCAGATTCGCCGGAAATGTAATCTATTACCTTGGCATAGTGATCGCGCACCTTTGAATCATCCCCGTACATTTCGTCCCAAACTCCGTCTATGGGGCTGTATTTATTAAAATAAGCTGATTCGTGCATGTAAAATGGCGCCTTTAAGTTTGTGGTTACACAATTTACTCATTAAAAATGAAATATATGAAGTGTTTTTTATAAAAATGCAATTTATTTTGAAATAATTACAATTATTTAATGATTTAATTATAAAAATGACGAAAAATATGCTTTAAAATTAGCGATAATATATACAATTGCGTCTCTTTATTGCGATTTTATATACAAACGTAATTTTATGTCGGCTACGGGAAATGAAGCAGCGGCAAGGTAACCATTTATAGGTGTTAAGGCTAAGCGATCTGGTATAATAACAAACAGAGTAATGAAATGTTTAATAGGAGCATAGTAGTGTGAGTCCGAAAATAAAGGCAGTTAATCCAAAATATGGAAATGTTTCCAAAATATGGAGTTTGGCACAATTGGAAAAGTGCCTTATTAGCTTAAAAAAGGCTTTTTATTATAATGGAACATACTTTGCACAGATGGCGTATAAAAGTACATAGCCCAAAAGAAATGAAAAAATTATCATCACTGCTGCTCGTTGCACTTACAGTGTTTGCAGCTTGTAAAAAATCAAGTGTTACTCCTGATGGAGTTACACCCCCAGACAATGTAACTAAAATTGCTCCTGATGGATTTAATTTTAGTACAACGAAAAGCGTTAATTTAAACTTATCGCTTAAAGCGCCAAATGGCGACGCGTTAAAAGGAGTTGTTGTAAGCATTTACAACCCTGCTAATACAGCAGACAACGCATCCCTGTATAAAGGCGTTACAGACAATAGCGGAAACCTGGTTACCCAGTTATCTCTTCCGGCAGAGCTAAAGCAAATTGTTATTGACCCTGCATATGTTGGTTTAATGCGCTATGCAAAGGCTAACGTTAATGGCACGTCGGTTAACGCGGTTATTGGCGGCACGGCAGGTTTTAGCGGTGATATAGTTGCCGAGCCTATTGTTGAAAAACCAGGTTCAGGTGCCGGTATTACGGTAATGGCAGCAGGATCAACAACTTTTGCTTACCCTTTACCTTATACCTCATCAAGCGACGCGGTTGTAAATACAACCGCAGTGCCTTTAAGCTACGGCGTGCCTAAGTATTTATTGACGACTGACGATGTTATAACCGCGTCATTGCTTTCGCACATTAATGCTTCTTTACCTGAATCAAAGTCGTTGGTTGATACGCATCCTGAGTATTTATCAAGCACAGCAACATCAACGATAAATGTAACTGCTAAATCAGACGTTTGGGTAACTTTTGTTTCCGAAGGAGCAGGCTATTTAAATACACTTGCCTATTATACCTATAAAACAGGTAGCGCACCAAATGATGAATCAGACATAAAAAATGCTACTATCGTATTGCCTAACTCGTCGGCTAACGGATCTGGCGGTGGTTTAAAAGCAGGTAACAAGGTTAAACTAGGAACTTTTGAAGCAGGGACATCTATCGGCTTTATCCTAATTGCTGATGCATGGACAGGTAAAGGCGTTCTTACCGGCAATACCAAATATTATTCTGATGCTGCCTTAAACCCTGAGAAAAAGACCGCAAAAAGAAAACATGCTGTTTTACTTTATGACGACGTGAACAAGGTAACCCTTGTAGGTTTTGAGGATTTGGATAGAGAGGACAAGTCAGACGATGATTTTAACGATCTTGTGTTCTATGCTTCATCTAACCCTGTTACCAGTATATCAAATGATGGCGTTCCGGTAGTTGATACAGGTGGTGACTCTGACGGTGATGGTGTAATAGACGAGTTAGACGCTTTCCCTAATGATGCATCTAAGGCTTTTGTAAGCTACTATCCATCAGCAAGCGGTTTTGCTAACATAGCATTTGAAGATAACTGGCCTAAAAAAGGCGATTTTGACCTGAATGACGTTGTTGTAAGATATCGCTATACTTTTGTAGCCAACGCCAAAAATGAGGTGGTAACCATACAAGGCGATTACAGTGTTACTGCCGTAGGTGCTTCGTTTAAAAATGGTTTTGGTGTGCAGTTCCCGTTTGCGGCATCTGCGGTACAATCAGTAACCGGTCAAAAATTTAAAGACAACTACATAACACGTGCTGCAAGCGGTGTTGAAGCCGGCCAAAGCAAAGCGGTTATTATTCCGTTTGATAACACGGATATAATGATAAACAACCCTGATGGCGCTTTCTTTGTGAACGTATTAAATACAAAGGACAAAGTTACCACCGGCGCTACATCATCAGTTTTAGTAACACTTGCAAGTCCGGTTGCACAGTCTACAGTTACTGTCGCAGCTATTAACCCATTCCTGATAAGTAATTCGCGCCGTGGCTACGAGATACACTTGCCGGGCTATGCACCTACTGATAAAGCAGATACCAAGTTGTTTGGTACTGATGATGATACAACTGCACCTTCATCATCAAGATATTATTTGGCAAAAGACAACCTGCCATGGGCTATAAACTACGCCGACAATTTTACATACCCCTTAGAACAAGTTAAAATAACAGACGCGTACCTGCACTTTGCTGATTGGGCCAGCTCGGGCGGAACGCTCTACCCTGATTGGTATACCAACACGGCAGCAGGCTACCGTGCGCTACCCAATTTGTACTTGAAATAAGTAATTGTTCGGAACCGTCCGCCTTAACCGGCGGACGGTTTTTTGTTTAAAGCCATTACAGTTTTTTGTCCTGTAGTAATTTGTAGATGGTTGACTTGCCTATATCCAGCTTTTGAGCAACCTTTAAAACATTGTTGTCATACCTGTCCAGATAAGTTCTGATAATGTCACAGGTGTACTCCTCCATGGTTTTATCGCCTGCCACGGCAAAATTGTCTTTACCCGGCGTATGAAAGCTGATGTCATCAGCAGCTATTTCCCTAACATCGCACATTACTGCTGCAAGCTCAATTGCTGATCGCAGCTCGCGCACGTTGCCGGGAAAGGGGTAACCCATTAACTTGTTTTTTGCCGCATTGCTTAAGGTTTTTGGCTCCATGCGGTTCTCTTTCACAAAATCGTCCAAAAATGTTTTGGCCAACAATATAATGTCAGTCCCTCTGTCGCGCAATGGTGGCAACTCAATAGGCAGGCCAATAATCCGGTAATAAAAATCCTCCCTGAAACTGCCTTTTTTTACAAGGTCGGCTAAGTTTTTATGTGTGGCTACTATTAGCCTTACGTCGAGCTTAATTTTTTCGTGGCCGCCCAGGCGGGTCAGTTCGCGCTCCTGCAAAACCCTTAAAAGTTTGCTTTGCATGGCGGGGTCCAGCTCGCCTATCTCATCTAAAAACAAGGTGCCTTTATTGGCTTCTTCAAACTTCCCGGTTTTTCGTCCAGTGGCACCGGTAAAGGCCCCTTTTTCGTACCCGAATAATTCGCTTTCCAATAGTTCCGCAGGGATAGCAGACATATTGAGCGCAACAAAAGGTTTTTTAGTGCGATCAGAATTATAATGAATGGCCTTTGCCACCAGTTCCTTGCCTGTGCCCGTTTCGCCGGTTATGGATACATTGATGTTGGCTTTTGCGGCCTTTTCAATTAAACCAAAGATCTTTTTTATAGCAGGCGATACGCCTTTGATGATATTCCCGATTTCGTATTTCTGACCAAGCTCTTCGCGTAAATGCTCTACCTCTTTTTTGAGCGATTGATTTTCGCGTACGCGGATAACGGCATTCCAAAGCAGCTCTTTAATATTGTCGTTTTTAACCAGGTAATCGCTAACCCCTGTTTTCAACAGATCAACTGCCGTATGCACATCATTTTGCCCGCTTACCACTATTACCGGAACGGATGAATTGGCTGCCCTGATCTTTTTAAACAGCTCTGCCCCGGTCATATCCGGTAACGAATAGTCGATTGTTATCAGGTCGGGTTTTTTGTGCAGGTTTTTTAGGCAATCATTCGCCGTAGCAAACCGTGTTATCTGGTAATCGGGGTTTAAAGAGAGCTGATAGTTCAGCAATTCGCTGTACCATACATCGTCCTCTACAATAAATATATGGTAAGCATCCATAGGTTAAATGGGCGATGGCATTCCCAAAACTCTAAATTAGATAAAGGTTTCCAAATTTTGGAAATTTTCCGGCGCAATTGATTTTATAATAGCGTGCCTCACTTCCCCAACATATCAAAAATATTCCCCAAAGCAATTTAAAAAGGTGCCCTTTTGGGCATGTACAACGCTTTTACGCATTGGCGCACAATTTGTTTTACTAAAGCCGTACGTAAATTATTTATTATGGGATCAAAAATTACTTTAAGCACAACTTTAACAACGCTAAGTGTTGTAGTGCTTGTTTTAGCCGCGCTTACTTTTATGGATAACAATACCGCAAGAAATACCTACGCATGCGTAGTGCTGCTTTGCTGCCTTTTTGGTTTTGTAATAGTATCCTTACGCCAGTCATCCGATAGCTAAAGAAATCGGGGTGTTATTCGCTGAAAATAAATTAATTACAAAGAAACTTTTGCTGAGCCGTAGTTGTTATAATTATCTATTAAATTTTAACATCTATGAAAAGCTCAGTAAAAATATTAATAGCGCTGGCAGCGCTGTTAATAGGGTGCGGTACCACTACAGAAATAACAAGTTCATGGCGTAAACCAAACGCCACCGCCGACAATTACGACCACATATTTGTGGCTGCTTTAAGCAGCAATATAGCGGCAAAGCAAGCGGTTGAAGATGGCATACAGCAGCAACTACAGGAAAAGGGTATAAAGGTTGATAAAGGACTTGATGCCTTTCCGCCTAATTTTAATACCAATAGCGCGCAACGTAAGGATTTAGTATTAAGCAGGATAAAAGCTACCGGCGCCGATGGTATACTAACTATTGCTTTGTTAAAGGAAGATACCGAAACCCATTACCGCCCGGGAAGCGGATATTGGAACCCCGGCTTACGTTACAGCTATTATAATACGTTTTGGAATTATTACAACAACTGGTACCCATCTTTGTACGACCCCGGATATTATGACGAAACAAAGGTTTATTACCTGGAGACCAACTTATACAATGCTAAGACGGAACAGTTGATATGGACCGCCCAATCAAAGACCTATGACCCGGTAAGCATAAGCAGTTTTTTAAAGGGATATCTTAAAACTATCCGGGAGCAAATGATAAAAGACGGTTTGATACACCCCACAGCTGCCGTAAAATAATTGCAGATATGCACATAAATGAAATAAAAAATCCCGGTCCTGAGAAGGCACCGGGATTTTTTATTGGCTTTATATTTATACGCTTATTTCAGAAAAATACTGCCCCTGCCCATTGTATATCCATCGGCATACATTATTACGGTATATGTACCTTTTTGGAAAGGTTGCTGGCTCATCCAGTCAACTACATAGGTTTTGCCGTCATCATTAAAATCAATCGATGTTCTGTAGCTGGCCTGTAACTCGGTGCCATCCGCGTTGAATGTTCCGCCGTCAGTAGCGGTTATCAGGTTACCGGTAGGGTCAATAATTCTAAAGAATATATCATGACTACCCTTGGCTGCAACCTGGTTGCCGGCCACGGTGAAACCAATTTTTAATTTATTAACGTTTTTAGCTTTGGTCTCATCACTTTCTTTACCATTGCTTTTCACTTTATAGCCAACAATGTTAATTGCGCCTAATTTTAAAGCTGATGCAACCTGAACCTTGGTATTAAGATCCTGATTTTGTTTTTCCAGATCAGAAGCTTTTGCGGCAACAGTAGTAAGGTTGGTGCGCAGTGTGTCGCGCTCGGTGGTCAGATCGGTGTTTTGTTTTTTCAGTTCTTCAATGTCTGCGGTGTATTTGGTTACAAAATAACGCAGCTGCTTAACATCTTCCTGTGCTTTTGACAGTTCGGCGGCAGTTAACTTGCCTTTAGCCAGATCAGAACGTAAAACTTTTATCTTGGCTTGTAATGAATCATTCTTGGCCTGCATTTCCGTTGTCATGCGTGTACGGCCTGCGTTTACCTGTGTTATCTGCGCCTCAAGGCTGTCCAGTTCGGTTTCCAACCGTGTTTTCTCATCGTTCTGATATACTATTTTCTCGTCAGATTTATTTTTCTTCAAGTACAAGTACACATCGGTTCCTAACAACGCTACAATTACTAATATTAAGAAGTAAATAACGTTGGAGTTTTTTTTAGGTGTTTGTTCCTGTTGTTTTTCCATAAAAATTGATGATTAATTAAAGTGGCAATGCTCTCTTAATAAACGGATAGCAGATTTGTTTACCGATGTAATTACCTTAACGTTCCAAAATAAAGGATATTTTATCGGCATTTAACACTATTTGAATATTTAATATACGTAAAAATGCAAAAAATGTGATAATGTTTTCAGCATGCGGTAAAAATTTTATTCCTAAAAGGTGTATGCCAATAGGTAGTCCGAATTAAAATGCAATTAAAGCCGGGCATAATAAACGGGCATACAGTGGAGTTTATATCTTTGCACTTTCCCCAAAAAGCCTGTTTAATGCATTTATACCGTTATATAATATTACTGCTATTGCTGCCATTTATTGCAGCTGCACAACCGGCAACGGATACGATACCAAAAGTAAAGTTTGCGCCAAAGCGCGAATTCAGGGCCGCATGGATAGCCACTGTCGAGAATATAGACTGGCCAACCCGTATAGGTATGACCGGAATTGAACAGCAGAAACAGTTGGTTGATATACTGAATGCGCATCAGCAAATAGGGTTAAACGCCGTGATGTTTCAGATACGGCCAGCTGCCGATGCTTATTACGCAAAAGGCACCGAGCCCTGGGCGCGTTGGCTTAATGGTAAACAGGGACAACCCCCTGTTCCGTTTTATGACCCGCTGGAGTTTGCTATTACCGAAGCGCATAAACGCGGCATTGAGCTGCACGCCTGGTTTAATCCTTACCGCGCTACCAAGGATAAGAGGTTTAATTTGTTAAGCCCCGACCATATTACCAATTTAAAGCCGGAGTGGTTTTTTGTTTATGGGGAAGAAAAGTTATTTAACCCGGGGCTACCCGAGGTGCGCCAGTATATTATAAAGATTGTCCTGAACGTGGTTGATAATTACGATATAGACGGCGTACATATGGACGATTATTTTTATCCGTACCAAATATCCGGGCAAAGAATAAACGATGCTGCAGCCTTTGCAAAATATGGTGGCGAGTTTCAAGACATACGCGACTGGCGCCGTAACAACGTAGATCTGCTGATAAAAGAACTGGCAGACAGTATCCACAAACATAACCCCCGTATTAAGTTCGGCATTAGTCCGCGCGGCATCTGGGCCAACAAATCACAAAACCCGGAGGGGTCTGATACCCGTGGCGGGGATGCTTATTACGAACAGTATGCTGATTCGCGCAAGTGGATAAGAGAGGGCTGGGTTGATTATATTAATCCGCAGCTATATTGGCAAATGGGTTATCGTTTAGCAGCGTTTGACGTGCTGGTTGACTGGTGGAGCAATAACGCCAACAATCATCATGTTTACATAGGGCAAGCGCCGTACCGTATGGCAGAGAGGGCTTCAATAGCTTTTCATAACCCTGCGGAGTTGCCTAATCAAATAAGATATCTTCGGGGTAATCCGCGTGTACAGGGTAGTGTGTTTTTCAACACCAACTCGCTAACCAAAAACTTATATGGTTTTACTGATTCGTTGAAGCAAAACTTTTATAAATATCCGGCCCTGCCGCCGCCAATGCTTTGGCTTGATTCTGTAGCGCCTAACGTGCCACGTGGTTTTTCTGTTACTAAAATAGCCCCGCGCACCATACAGCTTAAATGGGAAGCTCCTTTACCTGCGCGCGATAAGGAACCCGTTTATGGTTATGTTATTTACCGCTTTGAGGGTAATGAAAAGATAAAC
>CAMLFI010000068.1 GCA_946479225.1 uncultured Mucilaginibacter sp.
CACGCGGAATACATGCGTATCAACCGCTATAGCGGGAGCGTTATAAACAACCGAGGCAATTACATTAGCCGTTTTACGGCCAACGCCCGGCATTTTCTGCAGATCCTCAATTTCTGAGGGCACCTCTCCGTTAAAATCATTCAATAAAACTTTGGCCATACCCAACAGGTGCTTTGCCTTGTTGTTGGGGTAGCTTACGCTGCGGATGTAGGAAAATATCTCCTCCACACTTGAGTTTGCGAGGCTTTCCGGGGTGGGAAAGCGTTCAAATAATGCAGGCGTTACCTGGTTAATACGCTTATCAGTACATTGGGCTGACAGGATAACGGCTATAAGTAATTGAAAAGGATTGCCATAATGCAGTTCGGTTTCAGCATCGGGCTGATTTTTAGAAAAGTATTCAACAAAGTGGCGGTAACGTTCTGAGCGTAGCATAATGCGGATTAAAGCGGAGCGCTAAAATAAAAAAAGTCCGGACATGAATGCACCATCTCCGGACCCCAATGCTATCTTTTGATTTCCTTACCTAAGGCTTCTTGAGTAATCAAGCAGGTAATGGATGGTTTGCAGCTTGGGCTTTTTAGCCAAAGTTTCAAGGTCTGCACGCAATGAATGATAAAAGAGCAGATCATCAGCACTTAAAGTTTCTGTGGTACTCATTTTTTCCTCCTCGCTTTGGTTATCGACAGCTTTTAAAAAAGTAAAGGTTTCACCCATAAGCATTATTTTGATCAGTTAAGTTATTATACGATGTATAACGGTGCTGTGTTGCAAATATTTTATGAAAGATGAAATTTTAATGAAATTTTTTCATCTTTTTTTATGAGTGCCATCGAAGCTGTAAACAGCCTGATTTTGCCTAAATGTATGCCCCAACAAAACAAGGATGCAATATAAGAGCTTAGTCCCTAGGAGTTAATGTGACTTTTTTCATCAAACCAAAAAAATAAAGGCAGCTATTTGATTGTTTAAACAGAATGGCGAACCCATTACATTCGCAATTGCAAGATGCAAACCCTATAAAACGAGAAAGCAATCCCGGGTATCCGGGATTGCTTGTATCTCGCAAATCACAACGTATTAATCTTAATTCTTCAGACTCAACTCTTTTGTCAGCATCATTTTGCGCAGGTTATTCAGCGCGTAACGCATACGGCCCAAGGCGGTATTAATGCTTACATCAGTAATGTCGGCTATTTCTTTGAAGCTCATGTCGCCAAAATGGCGCATAATTAAAACTTCTTTCTGCTCTGAAGGGAGCAATTGTATCAACGACTTAAGGTCTTTATGCGTTTGCTCGCGAACCATGCGGTCCTCCATGCTTTCATCATAATTACCCAACACTTCAAAAATGTCAAAATCATCGCCGTTGCTCACCATAGGCGCGCGTTTTTCGCGGCGGAAGTGGTCTATAACCAAATTGTGCGCAATGCGGGTTACCCAAGGTAAAAACTTACCTTCTTCGTTATATTTTCCGGCTTTAAGGGTATTAATAACTTTAATAAAGGTATCCTGAAAGATATCTTCAGCCAAAAAATCATCCTTTACAAGAAGATATATGGAAGTATAAATTTTGGTTTGATAACGGCGGATAAGCTCAACCAGTCCTCCCTCTTCGCCGTTTATGTACAGATGGATTAGATCCTGGTCACTTTGCAATTGAAAATCCATAGAAATCACTACTACTTTAAATTAATTAGCTTAAAATTTGTTAGTATAGTTTATTCTATAGACTGGTCTCCTCTCAATTAGTTAATTACCTTCCTCAAATAAAATCATTTTCACTTAAAAAAACAAATAATTTTTTTCGTCATAATAAAATCTATAGTTGGATGTTATTTGGATACTGCTAAAAATTTTAGGATTTTTGCGCGCAGGCGCAGTTCATGGTTCATAGATCATGGTTCATAGTGTTTATTGGAGTAGTTTAAAACAGATAGATTGAAACATAACTATCTATGAACTATTAACCATGAACCATGAACTTCTACTATGAACCATGAACTATGAACCATGAACTAACAAAATGACCGAAGCAGACAAAGACCCCAAAAAGCATATAATTATAAAGGGTACCCGCGTACATAACCTTAAAAATATTGATGTTGCCATACCAAAAAACAAGTTGGTGGTGGTAACGGGCATGTCGGGTTCCGGTAAATCGTCGCTGGCGTTTGATACTTTGTATGCCGAGGGACAGCGCCGTTATGTGGAAAGCCTTTCAGCTTACGCGCGCCAATTTATGGGGCGGATGAATAAGCCTGACGTAGACTATATCCGAGGCATAGCACCGGCTATCGCTATTGAGCAGAAGGTAATTACATCAAATCCCCGCTCTACAGTTGGTACATCAACAGAAATATACGATTATTTAAAACTGCTCTTTTCCCGTATCGGTCAAACTTTTTCGCCGGTATCCGGCGAGGTGGTTAAAAAAGACTCGGTTACTGATGTCATCAACTTTATTATGGCTTTGCCTGATGATACGCAGGTTACTATTCTTTGCCCCTTGCATCCGCATAATAACCGCAGCATTAATGAAGAACTGGCTGTTTTGATGCAGAAAGGTTTTGTAAGAGTTGAATTAGATGGTACAATAAGCAGAATAGAGTCGTTACTGGAGGAAGAGATAGAAGTAAAAGGTGCAAGGAAAAAGATTAAAGGTGATTTGCAACCAGACGATTCATCACTTGCCACAGGTCACTCGCTCCGGATAGTTATTGACCGGATTACCAAAAACGACGCGGAAGAAACCGTTAGCCGACTGGCCGACTCGGTGCAGACCGCTTTTTTTGAAGGTAAAGGCGATTGCTATGTACGCTCTAAGCAGCCGGATGTAGAAGAGGAAACAGAGCGTTTTTTCTGCGACCGCTTTGAACTGGATGATATCCGTTTTGAAGAACCTACTCCTAACTTTTTCAGTTTTAATAATCCTTATGGCGCCTGTAAGCGCTGTGAGGGCTATGGCAAGGTGATTGGAATTGATGAGGATCTTGTTATCCCCGATAAAAGTAAAACCGTTTACGAGGGCGCTATAGCTCCATGGCGCGGCGAGAAGATGCGCGAGTGGAACGATCAGCTGATAAAGCATGCCTTAAAGTTTGATTTCCCTATCCACCGTCAATATAACCAGCTAACCGAAGCGCAACAGCGTTTACTTTGGGAGGGTAACCAATACTTCCGAGGCCTGGATGAGTTCTTCAAAGAAATGGAGGCTCAGACCTACAAGATCCAATACCGGGTTATGCTATCCCGCTACCGCGGCAAAACTACTTGTCCGGACTGTAAGGGCAGCCGCCTGCGTAAGGATGCTACTTATGTTAAGATAACGGGTAAATCAATAACCGACATTGTGTTGATGCCTTTGGATACGGCACATGCTTTTTTTACGGGTTTAGAATTAAATGATACCCAAACCGTAATTGCTAAACGCCTGCTTGTTGAAATCACCAACCGTTTAGGATTTTTAAACGATGTTGGGCTAAGCTATCTCACGCTTAATCGCTTATCCAACACCCTATCCGGCGGCGAATCGCAACGGATTAACCTGGCTACCTCATTGGGTAGTAGTTTGGTGGGTTCGGTTTATGTATTAGATGAACCGAGCATCGGCCTGCACCCACGCGATACCCAGCGCTTAATAACAGTGTTGAAATCGTTGCGCGATGTGGGTAACACCGTTTTAGTGGTTGAGCACGAAGAAGAGATAATGAAAGCTGCCGATCATATTATTGATATCGGCCCCGAAGCCGGCACACATGGCGGCGAACTGATCTTCACCGGCACCTACGATGAAATTATAAAAGACGAAAAGAGCTTAACCGGTAGATACCTGAGCGGCAAGGAAGAGATTGCCATCCCTGCCCGTCGCCGTAAATGGAACGATTTTATTGAGATAAAAGGTGCACGGGAAAACAACCTGCAAAACGTTTCTGCTAAATTTCCCCTAGGCGTATTTACAGCGGTTACAGGTGTATCCGGTTCAGGTAAAACAAGTTTGGTTAAACGCATTTTCGCCCCTGCGCTGCAAAAAACCTTGGGTAACTACACAGGTGAACAAACCGGAAGTTACGATAGCATTGAAGGCGATTACAACAAAATTGAACAGGTTGAACTGGTGGATCAAAACCCTATTGGTCGCTCATCCCGCTCAAACCCGGTTACTTATGTAAAAGCCTGGGACGATATCCGCAACTTGTTTGCTGCGCTGCCTAAAGCAAAAGCAGCGGGACTGAAACCATCGGCATTCTCGTTTAACGTAGAGGGCGGTCGCTGCGATGTTTGCCAGGGCGAGGGCGAGGTGAAGATAGAGATGCAGTTTATGGCTGATATTTACCTAACCTGCGAAACCTGTGGCGGCAAACGTTTTAAGCAGCATATTTTAGATATTACCTATAACGAAAAGAATGTTAGCGAGGTGCTGAGCATGACCATTGAGGATAGTCTGGACTTTTTCGCTAAAGAAACCAAGATACTGGCTAAGCTTAAACCATTGTTTGACGTTGGTTTAGGTTATGTGCAGTTGGGGCAATCGTCAAACACGCTATCAGGCGGCGAGGCGCAGCGTATTAAGCTGGCATCGTTCCTGGTTAAGGGCAACAATCCGCATAAAACACTCTTTATTTTTGATGAGCCTACCACCGGCCTTCACTTTGCCGACATTAAAAAGCTGCTAAAATCATTTGATGCCTTGTTGGAGCATGGCAACACCATTATTGTTATTGAACACAACATGGACGTTATTAAATGCGCCGACTGGGTAATTGATATCGGTCCCGAAGGTGGTGACAGGGGCGGCAAGGTGATGTTTGAAGGCCTGCCCGAGGATTTAATAAATGTTAAGGATAGCTATACGGGCGTGTTTTTGAAGGAGAGGTTTTAAGAGTAAAATTGCTTATTACGATTTAATATTGGTTGGATACTCTTAATTATTTAAGACTTTGCCTTCCATTTTTTCATTGCGTTTTAATACATTTGTTAAACCTTATACACAGAATGAAACATACCAGACTGCCCCTTTTTTTAATTATCATAATATTTTCGACATTCCATTTCGGTTGCAAAAAAGAAAAAACAGAAGAGCCGCGTTTTTTTTCGCCTAACAATTTAAAGGCTACTTCGTATAGCGATTCAACTATCAGAGTAAGTTGGACCGACAATAGTAATGTTGAAGACGTATTCGAAATTCACCGTAAAGCTGATAATGAAGCGTTTAGGGTGGTAAAAACAAATGTCGCAAATGATACTGTATTTATAGATAGCGATGTATCGCCAAATAAAATATATACCTATCGGGTTAGGGCCAAAAATAAAAATTCCGAAACGTCATTCTCAGACGACGTATCAATTACGCTAAGCCTCCCAACTCCCGTTCTACAGGCATCTGCAATTAATGACGGTACAGTCAGGTTAACATGGACTGATAATTCTGCACTTGAATCCGGGTTTGTGTTGGAGCGAACCACCGGTAGTTTACCATTTGTAGTATTAGCAAGATTAGGAAAAAACATTAAGACATTTGATGACGGTTCGGCTCAAATAAACCAGGAATATAAGTACCGGATAAAAGCAATAAATAAAACAACAGAAACCGAATACTCATTAGCCTCAGTACTGATAAAATTCAATGCGCCGGCTTTAACAACTGCATTTCCTGTCGGAAATGCAGTGAATTTAAATTGGACGGACAATTCTCAATTTGAACGCGGATTTATTATTGAACAGTCCATAAACGAGGGTACCTACACGGAAATAGGTAAAGTAGACTCCACTATTCGTAACTATCAAGTAGGAAATTTAGAAACATCCAAGCGTTATTTATTTAAAATAAAGGCTTACTCCGATAGAAACACCAGTGCCTATTCCAACACAAAAAGGATATATTATGCAGAAAAAAGGTACGTTGTAACCGAAACGTACAACGCCCAGCCGGGCCTGGCTGGAGAAGTTGTTTTCTCCCCATCAACAAATCTTTTGGCAACTTCAGGGTATAACTCTAAAAATATTTTACTCATTAATCGTTTAAGCAAATCTGTAAGTACTATTACAACCGGGTTTAACGAAGGCACACATGCTGTTAAATTTTCTAATGACGGCAAATATTTATTGGTAACGAGCTATACTAATGGAAACGTGGAGGTGTGGGATGTCGCAAGTAATACGCTATTTAAAAGAGTGAGCACCGGCATGGAAGCAGCTTTCGCATTAAATTTCAGCCAGTCGGGCAATATGGTTGCTGTCGGAGGAACCGGGGGTAGTAAAATAGTTGTATACAATTTCCCGGCTATGACCGAAAAGTATACATTGACAACCGATAATCACAATATTCGTGACCTACTCTTTTATAACAACGACACTAAGCTGATCTCTTGCGGCAATAATGATAAAATACAGTTCTGGAATTTATCAACCAGTAGCTTAGAGAAAACAATAGGCAGCACCCCCGGACATATTGGTACTATTGATGTTAATCCGAGTTTGTCTATGATCACCAGCAGCAGTTATGATGGCACTACAGATCAGCTGAAAATATGGAGTATAACAGGAAACGCTTTGGCTGCAGTAACCATGAAGAGCGGCGTTAGCAGTACGTTTTGGGGGGCTGATGATTTTGTTTATTGTACTGATTTCGATGGCAAACTCAGCGTTATCGACAAAAACGGAAGTATTGTAGAAGTGACATCTTTAGGAAGCGGCATTTATTTTGCAGACATGAACAGAAATGCAAAATTAATTGCTGCAATGTGTAGGGATCAAAATGTTTATGTTTTGTCTAACGCGCCTATCTGGACGGAATATTAAGCTGACGACCGTCCCATCACAGTTTTGATTATTGCAACAATCATGCCCACCTGGTCGAAGTTTTTAACTTTGACCTAAAATGCAGCAAGCATTCTGCTTGCGATTGCAAAAAGAATAACATTACGTTACTGACTAAAGCTAGAAGCCTAAGCATTAGGAACGAAATTGGAAACTTTGTTCGGTAGGAGGAAACTTCCGCAGGTAAATTATAACTATCGTTTGACTTGAACTGGTTCGTCGAAAACTATCGCGTGTCTATCAAAATATTCATACTGATAATATTCCGTCGACAATTTCGACTGTAAATCAGGAAACTTTTTAATTTGATTGTCAAGCTCTTCAATTGCTTTTTCCTTTCCTTCAGTCAGTGCCCTTAAGAAAGCTTTTCCGGCTATCATATTTGCATTTCGAGGATCTTTAGCCAATCTCAAGTTATAACTTGCTTTAGCCGTATTATATTGGGCATAGGCTGAATCTAACTTATCTAATTTTCGTATGCTATACCCATTTTCACAAGTATATACGGATCGTTATTAGTTAAACTTAGGATCTTGTTATATATCACAATCTACTGTTTATAATTTTTAAGTAAATCGTGAGCAAAAGCCAAGCTTATATAGGCATTGGTAAAAGTGGAATCGCATTGGATTGCACGTTCAAAATATTCGATCCCCTTATGATAGTTATCCTGTTCCTTATTAGCAGGAGACGCTACCATATACTCGGTCCCGGTATTGAAAAGTGCTCGACACTCTTTGTCAGGCATCCCCTTCTTATCCGTGCAAGAAATAAATGATAAGAGGATAATCGATAAACAAAGTCTTTTGCTGAGCGACATAATAAATCAAAGCGGGTAATTTCCTTTGTATTGGAATTTGAATTGCGAAACGCCTACTTCTCCTCTATAGGCAAAAGCGAATAGTTAAAACTGTACATGCCATCGCTAAATTTAAACGCGATAGTGAATTTTTGCTTTACCGGCTTACCATCAACCGTGGCGGGCTCTAAAAAAGGCAGTTTTTGTAGTTGCTGTGTTAAGGTTCTAACAAACGCGTCGTTCTGGTTGCTTTGGGCATTAAGGTTTACAATTCTTCCGTTGGTTGATATCTCGCCTTTAAAAAGTAATTCGTTGAAAGTCAGTCTTCTTATATCAACATTTTTAAAGGCGTCGGGCATTAAATTTTGTATCTGCGTGTTAAAGCTTTCAAAGCCATTGCCGTATTTGGCATTTACTACTTTTTTAACTGTAAACATTGATGTGCCGTTGCACATCGTCATTGATACGCGCATAGCCTCCGCCCGGGTAAAAGGCAACAGATCCGGCGCCACCATCATTATACGCGATGAGTCGGTATATGGCTCTATCATCCCGCTACCTTTTTGAAATACGCCATTTTTAAAATTCTCGGTTATCATTACCATTTCCTCGCCGCGAAAATTAGTATTTATGGCTTTCCAGGTACCATCAGGCTTACCATTAACCAGTTTCCCTTTCCAAAACAGATCGCCGGGAGCGCCGCGGTAATTGCCGTTGCCGTTATCAATAACCTTATTACCTTTTTCATCCCACATATTAATTATTTTAACATTGCTGCCATTGGCTTCAAATGTTATCCGGGGCTTATTGTTATCATAAAAAATCTCCCACTTACCATCGTAAGCGCCGTTTTTAAAGTTGCCCTGTGCCTGCAGGTTGCCGCTTAAAAAACGGGCTATAAAAGGCCCATCCTTTAAACCATTCTCGGTATAAAAACCTTCGCTTAAAACTAGTTGCGGATTTGCACGGCTTACATCTTTTACCTTACCCTTAAATTTACGCTGGGGCATTTCCAAACGCCCGTAACGTATTATCTGCGCGCAGCTGTCATCAACAAGTTCAAAATTTTCATTTAAAGATAGGCTTACGGTATCTCTGTTAATATAGTTAATGTTGATGTTTCGGGTAACGGTATTGAATTTTATCTGCGCGTTGGCTAAAGTACCGCAAAACAGTAAACAAGTAAGTAAAGTATAATGCTTCATTTGGAGTGGCCGATTAGGTTTTTGGTCAACGCAAATTAGTGATAATTATCTTGCACTGCAAGTAGGCAATGTTCCTCAACGGCTTTTTCAGAACGGGTTAGTGTTCCAAATTCTTTTTTTTGGTGTTCCAAACTGTTCCAAAAGACCCCGAAAATTAAAAACCATCACAAGTTGTTGATTAACAGTTCATTATACCACACTTACAGCTAACTTTACTGACTTATAAGTAGTTTCAAACTGTTCCAAAGTGTTTCGCCCTTAAATATTATTGCATTGATAAACAGCTGTTTAAGTCCGTCAACCAAAAAATTAATTTTCTAAGGCTTTATATTTTTTGGAACATCGGCGTGGCGCAACCATGGTGTCAATATTTAAAGTAATATAGCGGCAGGCAACATTTATACCTATATTAGCTTTGATGAACAGGCTGCCCGGTTATTTGTATTTGTTTGTGCTTTGCATCGCCCTTTCATCGTGCCGCCCGGCAGACGATAACAGCTCTAAAACCGTTTTCAACCTAAATTTAGATGAGGGCCTTACGTCTTTAGATCCCGCTTTTTGCCGCAACCGCAATACCATCTGGATGGATAACCAGTTGTATAATGGTTTGGTGCAGCTGGATGACAGCCTGCAAACCATCCCGGCCATAGCTAAAACCTGGGAAATTTCTGCCGATGGATTGATCTATACCTTTCGCCTGCGTAACGATGTCTTTTTTCATGATGATCCGCATTTTAGGGGCGGTGCCGGTCGCAAAGTAACCGCTGC
>CAMLFI010000069.1 GCA_946479225.1 uncultured Mucilaginibacter sp.
CCTGTATTTGTGGAGCTGCGGCATAAAGAATGGTATGCTAACACCGAGTGCCGCGATAGCGCTTTTAATTTAATGCATGACTTAGGCATAGGCGCCGTAATTACCGATGCATCAGGCCGACGCGATTGTGTGCACATGACTTTGCCTACCCCACATGCGTTTATCCGCTTTGTGGGTAACAGTCTGCACCGCACAGATTATAAAAGGGTTGATGACTGGGTGGAACGTATTGCGCAATGGCGGGATATGGGCCTGCAGTCGGTTTGGTTTTTTATGCACCAGCACGATGAGCGTTACTCGCCCGAATTGGCCGATTATGTTTCTGAGCAATTGAACAAAAAGCTCGGACTTGACCTGCCCCGCCCGCAATTTATGGATAGGGATAAAGGCTTATTTGAATAATTTCCGCTAATAAAAAGCTAATTTTACTGTTTACATGTCGCATATCATGCCGGATCTAAATACCCTCAACCAACAAGCGGTTGAGTTACTTCAAAAATTAATTATCACGCAATCTTTCAGTAAAGAGGAAAGTGGTACGGCTAATATTATTGAACATTTTTTAAAGGAAAAGGGCATAACACCTACCCGTAAGATCAATAATGTTTGGGCGCGCAATAAGCATTTTGATGAAGCAAAACCTACTATCCTGCTTAACTCGCATCACGATACCGTTAAACCCAACTCGGGTTATACCCGCGATCCTTTTGACGCTAAAATAGAGGACGGCAAACTGTACGGATTGGGCAGTAATGACGCCGGCGGTTGTTTGGTGTCGTTAATTGCTACGTTCCTTTACTTTTATGAGCGCGACGACCTGAAATATAATTTTTGCCTGGCCACTACTGCCGAGGAGGAAATATCGGGACTTAATGGAATTGAGCTGGTTGTTCCGGATCTGGGTAAACTTGATTTTGGCATAATCGGCGAACCAACTTTAATGCAACTGGCCGTTGCAGAGCGTGGCCTGATGGTGCTTGATTGCGTAGCCCACGGCAAAGCCGGTCATGCTGCCCGCGAAGAAGGCGAAAACGCTATTTATAACGCCATGAAGGATATTGAATGGTTTCGAACCTTTCAATTTCCCAAAGAATCAGAAGCTTTCGGACCAATAAAAATGTCGGTTACGGTAATTAACGCTGGCTCACAGCACAATGTAGTGCCCGCTAGTTGCAGTTTTGTGGTTGATGTACGCGTGACTGATGCTTACCGCAACGAAGAAGTATTAGAGATAATTCGTGAGCATGTTAAGTGTGATGTAAAAGCGCGGTCAACACGATTAAAGCCGTCATCAATAAGCCGTAATCATCCAATAGTACATGCAGGTATAAGTTTAGGCCGGACTACTTACGGCTCGCCGACAACTTCGGACCAGTCATTGTTGGACATTGAAACGATTAAAATAGGCCCTGGTGATTCGGCACGGTCGCATATGGCGGATGAGTTTGTGTATGTTGAGGAGATAAAAGAGGGTATTGAATTATATGTGCAGATGTTAGAGAAGATAGTCTAATTCTATTTAAGAATTACGATTTACGAATTACGATTTGTTGCCGAAGTGATTTAGATTCTTTATTTTTCAGAACCTAACTTATTTAAAAATGACGAAAGAGGAAATGAAAAATCGCACTAAAAACTACGTCATTGCTAATGCTAAGCTGGTTTTGAGTCTACCTAACAATATTGTTAACCGAAATTACTCTGACCAATTAAACAGAAGTGCCAGCTCTACCGGGGCCAACTACAGGGCGGCATGTAGGGCAAAATCAAAAGCTGATTTTATTAATAAACTCAAAATTGTTGAAGAGGAGTTGGATGAAACGCTTTTTTTCAATGAGCTGCTAATTGAACTGAATCCTGAATTAAAAGAAAAAATAGCGCCTATTTATAAGGAAGGTAATGAACTTCTTTCTATAATTGTCGCGGCAATAAACACGTTGCGTCGCAACTGAATTAACGATCAAATGAGAAATCGTAAATCGTAATTCTAAAATCGTAAATCGAATGAGCAAGCTTTGGCAAAAAAACATTGACGTTAATAAACTGGTAGAAAATTTTACCGTCGGGCGCGATACTGTGTTTGACGCTCAAATGGCTGCCTTTGATGTGCTTGGCTCACTGGCGCATACCCAGATGTTGCAAAGCATCGGCTTGATGAGCGCTGATGATCTGCAACTAGTGCAACGCGAACTGAAAAATATTTATGCCGAAATAGAAAAAGGAAAATTTAAAATAGAACCCGGTGTTGAGGATGTGCACTCGCAAGTAGAGATGCTGCTTACCCAACGCATTGGCGAAGCCGGTAAAAAAATACATAGCGGCCGCTCGCGTAACGACCAGGTGCTGGTCGACCTGAAATTATTTTTCAGGAATGAACTGCACCAGGTGGTTAGTGAAACTGAAACGCTTTTCCGCGAGCTTATTTCACTTAGTGAAAAGCATAAAGATGTTTTACTGCCCGGCTATACTCACTTACAGGTAGCCATGCCGTCATCGTTCGGCTTATGGTTTGGTGCTTATGCTGAAAGCCTGATTGATGATCTGGAGATGGTTTTGGCGGCTTACAAGATCACCAATAAAAACCCATTGGGCTCTGCCGCGGGTTATGGATCATCCTTCCCATTAAACAGAACAATGACCACCGAGTTACTCGGTTTTGAAAGTTTGAACTACAATGTAGTTTACGCGCAAATGGGTCGTGGTAAAACCGAGCGGGTGATTGCACAGGCGCTATCATCCATAGCTGCAACGCTGGCTAAAATGGCTATGGACCAAACCTTGTATCTGAGTCAGAACTTTGCCTTTGTAAGTTACCCTGATACACTTACTACGGGCAGCAGTATTATGCCGCATAAAAAGAACCCTGACGTTTGGGAAATTATGCGCGGTAAATGTAACCGTTTGCAGGCTCTGCCTAACGATGTAGCCATGATGACGACTAACCTGCCATCAGGCTACCACCGGGAGCTGCAGTTGCTGAAAGAATTACTTTTCCCTGCTTTTGCGGAACTGAAAAGCTGCCTTAAGATGGCCACTTTTATGCTGCAAAACATAACAGTTAATACCGAGATATTAAACGACCCTAAATATGCCTACTTGTTTAGTGTAGAAGAAGTTAACCGCATGGTGTTAGGCGGCACGCCTTTCCGCGATGCTTATAAACAGGTTGGTTTGGACATTGAAAAAGGCGAATTTGATCCTGCCAAACAAGTTAACCATACCCACGAAGGCAGCATAGGCAATCTGAATAACGAGCGTATTACAGCGGCGATGGAAATGCTGGTAAACAGCTTTAACTTTGACAGGGTTACCTGGGCGGTGGCGAGGTTGGTGAAGTAATAACAAATTGTAATTGCTATTACAAGAACATGAACGGACAAAACAGAAGCGACATATATCCCGGTTTAGAAGTAGATATTATCCTTAAAAAAGATCAGCGCAGCGGCAATTTAACCCGTGGGATTGTTGAAAAACTGCTAACCAGCTCTGCTTATCATTCGCGTGGTATTAAGGTACGACTGGAAGATGGACAGGTGGGGCGCGTGGCTTTTATCGTGGAGGAAGATTAGTTTCCTAGTTCATGGTCAATTAAGATTTAATACATTTATCTTATCAACACCGTAAACCATGATCCATCAACCATGAATTCAAAACAAACCAACCGCCAAATATTCTTCAGGCTTGATGCGCATTACCGGTTCCTAATAGGGCTGCTGGTTGCCGCACTGGCATTATTTATAATCCCCGACAGTCAAACTACCCCGGCGACTATATTAATGGTATGGATAGCTTTTGCTTTTACGGTGATCGTAATGGATTGGATCATCATCTTTACTTCCCATCCGCAGGAAGTGCGTAAAAACGCCCAACTGCAAGATTCTAACCGTACATTTATTTTTCTGTTCGTGATAGCCTCATCTATAATAAGTTTAGGTGCTATAATTTTTCTACTGATGTCTGCCAAAGGCAAAACCGGCGAGGGAGTAGCTTTTCCTGTAATATTGGCTTTAACATCGGTGCTGGTTTCCTGGTGGCTGGTGCATACACTATTTACCTTGAGGTACGCCCATTTATATTACGAGCCCGAACATGCGCAGAAGCCCGTTGGCGGGTTGGATTTCCCCGGTAATGAAAAGGATCCTGACTACTTAGACTTTGTATATTTTTCTTTCGTTATCGGCATGACCTTCCAGGTATCAGATGTAGAGATCACTTCGCGCCGCATCAGGCGGTTGGCGCTGTTTCATGCGCTTATAGCCTTTGCCTTTAATACAGCAATTGTGGCCTTGAGCATTAATATTATTTCGGGGCTGGTGTAAGTTAGTCCTCCAATATCTTCGAATACTTCTTCGTATCCTTCATTAAAACATAAATAGTTAACGATACCAGTATACACCCCGTAACATACCAGTAAAACCATTCCTGGTGGCCCTTATCTTTAAACAGCAAAGCCACAGGCTCGGCTGTGCCCCCAAATAAAGAGACCGCAATACCGTAGGGAAAACCCACTCCTAACGCACGTATGTTAGCCGGAAAAAGCTCCGCCTTAACTACGGCGTTGATGGATGTATAACCGCTAACAATTACCAAGGCCGTCATTATTAAGCCAAAGGCCACCCAAAAGTTATTGGTATGACTAAGCGTTGTCAGGATTGGCACTGTTGCCCCCGCGCCCAATATGCCGAATGCGATGAGCAGAGGCTTGCGGCCTATCCTGTCAGACAAGGCACCGAACAATGGCTGCAATAACATAAAAAACACTAAAGTTAAGGTTGATATCAGCGTAGCATCGCTTTTGCTGAAGCCGGATGTGATGACCAAAAATTTCTGCATATAGGTGGTAAACGTGTAAAACGCCAACGTTCCGCCCATAGTTAGGCCTATAACAGTTAACACCGCTTTGGGATGGGCCGCCAATGCCCTCAACGTGCCGCGTGATGACTTGTCCTTATCATTCGCAGCAATAGTCACCGACTCCTGCAAACTGCGCCTCAAGTACATAACGCTGATGGCCAAAACCGCCCCAATGGCAAAGGGTATGCGCCAACCCCAGCTATGTAATTGCTCTTCTGTTAAAAACACGCGCTGTAAAATTACCAGTACACCCAAGGCCAGCAATTGCCCCATTATTAAAGTAACATACTGAAATGACGAGTAAAAGCCGCGGCGCTTTTGCGTGGCCATCTCGCTGAGGTAGGTGGCGCTTGTGCCGTACTCGCCGCCAACACTTAAGCCCTGTATTATGCGGGCCAGTACCAGCAGCACGGGCGCTGCCACCCCTATCTGGTTATAACCGGGAATAATCGCAATAATAAGCGATCCAACACTCATCATTAAAACAGACGCGGTTAATGCTTTTTTACGCCCCCTCCTATCCGCATAGGTGCCCATTATCCAGCCGCCTATGGGACGCATTAAAAAGCCTATGGCGAATATGCCGGCGGTGTTAAGCAACTGTACTGTCTCGTCTTCAGAAGGAAAAAAAGCGCCCGAAAAATACAGCGCGAAGGCCGAATAAACATACCAATCATACCACTCCACCAAATTACCTAATGAGCCACCAATTATTGACCGGAGACGTTGGGAGGTACTTATAGTTTCGGGCATATTAATGGCTTATTTGTTTGAGATTGAATTGGTTGATGATCATTTATTGAAAATTATTACTAATTTAGATGTGTTGAATTTAAACAAAGAAACATGAAAAACCTAAGCTTCGCCCGCGTTAACGTTAAAACTTACAATACTTTTTTGTGCATTATTTTGCCATTAGTAAGTGTAGCTCTGCTATATAAATACATTCCTTTACTTGTAAACTTTAAGGTGGATTGGCTTTTCAGTCTGGAGTTTCTAAAGTTGATCGTAATAATTTTGATCTACACCACCCCGACAACTTATTTTTTATCTAAGGCTTATGAAATTTTAATTTCCAGCGATGATAAATCGCGCGCTAATACTATTTTTGGATTGATTGCCTGCTGTCTACTGATTTTCCCTTTAGCCTTTATTGCTTTGGTAGTATTCGCTAAAATAAGTTTCTTCCTTCCGGTGGGATTTACTTTGACAATAGCTTTTATTTATTTCCGGTCGTATAAACCTGCAACCGTTTAACGAAAACAGCGGCATCCTATATTTCTTTTCTATTCTTTACCCATGCTGATACTTCGGATGATACAGCCTGCACAGTGTTTTGCGGCGCGCTTAGTAAGCGTTCCATAATCAGCGCGGCAATCATAGCTTCCTGCTCATTATCTTCATTCAAAACTTCGGGCGAAAAGTATTTTTTCACAAAATGCGTATCAAACTTACCACTGCGGAATGCCTGGTGCTGCATCACAAATTTGCCGAAGCCTAATGTGGTGGTTATGCCTGTAATAATGTATTCGTCAATGGCACGTATCATCCGTTCAATCGCCTCCTCCCTGTCTTTACCATACGTAACCAGTTTGGCTATCATGGGGTCGTAATAGATAGGTATCTCCATGCCTTGCTCAAAACCATCGTCCACCCTAACACCGGGTCCCTTAGGCGTAACATAGGTTTGCAGCGTGCCAATATCAGGTAAAAAATTATTGGCGGGATCCTCGGCATACACGCGTAACTCCATAGCATGACCGTTTATTTTCAGATCATCTTGCGTAAAACTCAGGGCTTCGCCCCTTGCCACGCGAATCTGCTCCTTAACCAGGTCAATACCGGTTATCATCTCGGTAACGGGGTGCTCCACCTGCAGGCGGGTGTTCATCTCCAAAAAGTAAAAATTGAGCTGCTCATCCATAATGAACTCCACCGTGCCCGCGCCGGTATAGTTAACAGATCTGGCTACATCTACAGCGCAGCGGCCCATGCGTTCCCGTATCTCCGGCGTTAAAACCGACGACGGTGCTTCTTCTATCACTTTTTGATGGCGTCGTTGTACTGAACAGTCGCGCTCAAATAAATGAACGATATTACCATGCGTATCGCCTAAAACCTGTATCTCTATATGTTTGGGTGATGACACGTATCGCTCAATAAAAACAGAGCCATCACCAAATGCCGAGGTTGCCTCGGATACGGCCAATTGCATCTGCTCCTCAAAATCGGCTACACTATCCACTATACGCATGCCTTTTCCACCTCCGCCTGCTGCTGCTTTAATCAGTATCGGAAAGCCTACTTCCACGGCGCGTTGCTTAGCTTCGGCAACATCGGTAATGGCCTCCTCTGTTCCCGGCACCATCGGGATATTATACCGCATAGCCGCTGCTTTAGCCGATAGCTTGTTTCCCATTATCTCCATAGCCTCTGGCGATGGACCTATCAGCGTTAATCCCGCATCGCGCACAGCACACGCAAAGGCAGCGTTCTCACTTAAAAACCCATAGCCCGGGTGTATGCCTTCTGCACCTGTTTTTTTGCAGGCGGCTATAATTTTATCAATAACCAGGTAAGATTGATTGGAGGGCGCTTCGCCAATAAAAACAGCTTCGTCAGCATAACGCACATGCAAAGCGTTCCTGTCAGCAGCCGAGTAAACAGCCACTGTTTTTATACCCATTTCGCGGGCAGACCGCATTACTCTGAGTGCGATCTCGCCGCGGTTAGCGATCAATATTTTTTGCATACTTATAAATGTAACAAAATTGTTGTATGATATTAATCATAAAAATAACGATATTAACGTCCTCTTTTATAAACCAATAGATCAATTTAATATTAACTTACTGACAACATTTAATACAATGTTTACGTATTAAACAAATAATTAGTACAACTTATAAGAATGAACAATCCTGTAAACCGGATAGATAAAGTGCTTAAAACAAAAGAAGACCTGCAAGGCATTGTTTTGTTGGCCTTTATTTTATTTATTCTTTTTGTTAAATGCTATATGGTGATTGCTGCTCCTAAAGCTGAAAGCACTTCTGATTCCGTTCAGAATACCAATATTGTAAAAACCACTTCGATTCGTAATATTTAAATAACGCAACATGCTAAAACAAAGAAGCTCCCCGAAATTCGGGGAGCTTCTTTGTTTATAGGTCTTTCTTATTAGCCTTGTCTTGGGGCACCACCCGCCGGCGCACCTGCTGGTGGACCACCTGCTGGTGGGGCTCCTTGTGGCCTTGCTCCAGGAGCACCACCCGGAGGGCCTCCGAAACCGGCGCGTTTTGGTACCGTAAGCTCAGGCTTTGATTTGGCGTTATGGCAGGTATTACAGTTAACGCTTGTTAACTTCACCATTCCCAAGGTGTCCTTCTCGCCGGCCTTAAAAAACTTTTTATTGATGGTTACCATCATTTTATACATATGGCGAGCCATCTCCTTTTCAGGTTTGGCATCGCTGGCGTAGTCAGTTCTGTTGGCAGATTCGTCACGCACATGGCAGTAATTACAACGTACGCCCAAAGACGATGCCCACTCATCCATTACTTTATTGACCTGATTACGAGTCAATTTCTTTGGTAAAACTTTAAGATTTTTTGGTGGAGTTTCAGGCGGACGCTGTTGCTGCGGCTGCTGTTGCAATGTCATTGAAGCTAAAACTACAACTGCTAAAAGCAATGAGGTTATAACTGTGATTTTTTTGTTAAGGCGCATATTGTCATAATTAAGTCATTAAAAGTAGCTGTTTAGATTGAATGTTCCAACAGGAATTGAAATATCATTAAAAAGTTACAAAAGTTAATCGTTAAAAGTTGTTAAAAAATTTGGATTATTACGAATTGTTCGTAGATTTACGAAACAATCGTAAAATATGGAGAAGTTATCACAACAGGAAGAGGAAGCAATGCAGGCAGTTTGGCAATGCGAGACTGGTTTTATAAAAGATTTTCTTGATCAAATGGAAGAACCTAAACCGCCATATACCACACTTGCATCCACCATAAAAAACCTGGAACGCAAAGGCTTTTTAAAGGGAGATAAGATAGGCAACTCCTATCAGTATAAACCCCTTATAAAAGAAGAGGAATATAAAAAGCGGTTTATGAACGGCTTTGTGAGCGATTATTTTGAAAACTCTTATAAAGACCTGGTTACTTTTTTCGCGAAGGAAAAGAAGATAAGCGCCAGCGAATTGAAAGAGATAATTAAACTGATAGAAAATCCTAAACCTTAATCACAATGCCTGAGTTATTCGTCATCCTGATAAAAATAAATATAGCATTGGTGCTGTTTTGCCTGGGTTATTACGTGGTGCTGCGCAAGCTTACTTTTTACACGCTTAACCGCGTTTACCTGATAACCGCTATTGTTTGCTCTAGTGCGTATCCATTTATTGACTTGTCTGCTTTAGCACAGCAGCATCAGGAAATAATTGCGCCTGTGCAAAATGTAGTAATAATATGGCAGGCACCTGCCGAAAACTTTGTAAGGCAAGCGGTTTACTGGAACTGGCTGGAAATTGCATTCTGGGCAGGAGTCGCAGTGTTTGCCTTACGCCTGCTTTTTCAATTAATATCGTTATATAAAATATATCGCAGTTCAACAGAGCGCGAGATAAACGGGCAAACCGTAAGGGTAGTAAGTGGCGACATTAGTCCGTTTTCCTTCTGGAGAAGCATTTATATTAATCCTGATAAGCTGAG
>CAMLFI010000070.1 GCA_946479225.1 uncultured Mucilaginibacter sp.
CCGGCCTTGGTCAAATAATCTAAGCGGAAAGGGCTATATACCTCCAAAATTTTGGCACCACCGGCTCCTGCTGTAACAGCATTTTTACTGCCTTTTTGCAGGTAAACAAAGTCGGTACGTGGTGTGCCGGCATGTTCGCCATCAGGTGGGGTGCGTTTTAGGGCGGTCATGGTAACTGCCGCGCCATTAACTGTTTGGTCAATTGATCCTTCCATAACAAACAAAAGTCTATCGGCAGGCAAGGTTTCTTCAGGGATCTTGGCGTTAGCGTCAAGGGTGATAACGACACTCATTAAACCTGTACCCCAAAACATTTTTGCTTTAACTCCGGGGTATAATTCGGCGCTGTCTAAGGTGCTGGTAGCTACAACTTTGCCTTCAGCAAGGTTAGAAGCGATGCCATTTTGAGGCAAGCCGGAAAGCTCCCTTTTGGTTAACTTATATTGTTCAATAAGTTCCTCATTCTTTTTTTCCCACTCAGATGTTGGGGCAGGTTTACACTGTACCAGTGCCACCGCAAATACTGCCAGCAAGCATTTTAAAATGCTGCTGTGGATTGATGATCTTCTCATAGTTTAGTTTGGTGATAATTGATCGGAAAATTAACTATTTCGTTATCAAGTGCCAAATTTCTTTTTTGTTACAAAAGGCATTGCGTGCTAATTAAATTAGCAATTGGTTTTATAAATCCTGATATTTATCTGCACATTTGCACATCAGCATATCTGCACATTAACAATGGCTAAAACCCGTATAGCATATTTTTGCCAAAGCTGCGGCTTTGAGAGCGCCAAATGGCTGGGCAAGTGCCCGTCGTGCCAGCAATGGAATACTTTTGTTGAGGAGATACTGGAAAAACCTAACACATCTGTACCAACATGGAAAGTCAGCAATTCTACCACGCAGCAACGCGCTAATAAGCCCGTGCCTGTTGGCGAGATCACTTTCACGGAAGAGCATCGCCTGCTAACACCTGACGCGGAATTTAATCGAGTTCTGGGTGGCGGGATAGTGGCTGGGTCATTAGTGCTGATCGGTGGTGAGCCGGGCATCGGTAAATCAACGCTGATGCTGCAGCTGGCTTTGAACATGCCGGGTCAAAAAGTGCTGTATATTTCCGGCGAGGAAAGTGAGCGGCAGATAAAAATGCGAGCGGAAAGACTGTCGGCAGTGGGCAATGGGCCGTTAGCAGATGAAAAAAATAAATCCGAAATCGAACATCCGAAATCCGAAATCAAAAGCAACTGCTACATCCTTACCGAAACATCCACTCAAAACATATTTAAGCAAATAGAAGAACTACAGCCTGACCTGGTAGTGGTAGATTCTATCCAGACATTGCACTCGGCGCATATTGAATCAACGCCGGGCAGCGTATCGCAGGTACGGGAGTGTACCGCAGAGCTGTTGAGGTTTGCAAAAGAGAGCGCCACGCCTGTGTTCCTGATCGGCCATATAACCAAGGACGGCATGATAGCCGGCCCCAAAATACTGGAGCACATGGTTGATACCGTTTTGCAGTTTGAGGGCGACAGGCACCATGTTTACCGCATTCTGCGTACGGTAAAAAACCGGTTCGGTTCTTCATCTGAATTAGGTATTTATGAAATGCTGGGCGAGGGGTTGCGAGAAGTATCTAACCCATCAGAAATTTTGTTGTCGCAACGCGATGAACCGCTAAGCGGCATAACCATATCCGCCACTTTAGAGGGCATGCGGCCCATGCTTATAGAAACCCAGGCGTTGGTAAGCACCTCGCCGTACGGAACGCCACAGCGTAATGCCAACGGCTTTGACACCAAACGCATGAACATGCTGCTGGCCGTATTAGAAAAACGCTGCGGATTTAAACTGGGTGCCAAGGATGTGTTTTTAAATATTACGGGGGGCATACGTGTAGAAGATCCGGCGATAGACCTTGGACTTGCTGCCGCAATCATATCATCGCACGAGGATATACCTATACCTTTTAAAACATGTTTTGCCGGCGAGATAGGTTTGTCGGGCGAGATAAGAGCGGTTAACCGTGTGGAGCAGCGTATTGCAGAGGCGCAAAAACTCGGCTTTGAACAGATATTTATTTCTAAATATAATATGCCGCAAGGCGGTAAAGGCAAACAGAAAAGCATTGACCTGTCACGCTACAGTATCCAGATAAAAACTGTAGCCAACATTGAAGAAGTGTTCGGCTTGCTGTTTGGATAATCATCAGCATAAATATTTATGCTGATGATTATTAAAAGTTAAGGAGTAACTGTGATTGCCAGTTTGCGTATTGCATTATTATTAACATCTGTGACGTAGGCGTTGCCGGATGCATCTAATGCTATCCCGCCCGGTACATTGAAGCGTGCATCAGCACCTGCACCGTTAACAAATCCTACCGCACCAAGTTTTCCCGCCAGCGTATACAACGCCCGGCTCGCTGTTACCAGTTCCAAAATTCGACCGTTTTTATCAACTATGTAAATATTAGACTGCGCATCGGTAGTTATAGCAACGGGAGATCCTAATTGCGCGGTAATGCCCAAGCCGCCCGCTACAGTTGACGTTGTGCCGGTGGTTACATTTATTTTACGTACCGCATAATTGTTCTGATCGGCCACGTATAAATTACCCAACGCATCAACCGTTACTGCTATCGGTCCGTTAAATGATGCTGTATTATTCTCAGTGCTGCTGTTCATATATCGCGCGTAACCGTCACCTGCCAAAGTAGTTACCACCCCGGCAGTAGTTATTTTGCGAATGCGGTTGTTGCCGTAATCGGCTACATAAAGATTCCCCGCCGCATCCAAAGCAACGCTCCGCGGACTTCTAAATAATGCCTTTAGCGGGTCGGTGGAGTCAACAAAGCCATAATCTCCTGTTGGAGAGCCTGCATATGTGCTTACCGTACCAGTTGCAGAAATTTTTCTAATAACATTGTTCCCCGCGTCGGCAACGTACATATTACCTGCGGCATCAACCACCATTCCCCGCGTACCATAAAACCGGGCATTAGCCAAAGGGCCATTGGTGTAGCCTCTTTCCGTGCTGGTTAGAGTGCCCACATTTCCACCGGTAGAAACTGTTCTTATCGTGTTGTTGATAACGTCGCCTACCTGCAATAAACCGGTAGCTTTATTAAGAGCGATAGCTTCAGGCCCATTAAACAAGGCAGTGGCCCCCGACCCATCAGCATAGCCAAAATTGCCGGTACCAGCTAATGTACTTACCGCAACATTAATTTTAAAAGTTGCAGATGGGGTGGTAAAAGAAATCACATCACCATAAAAAGTACCGGCTTTATTAACCACGTAAGGCCTTGCATAATATTTTGTAGCGGGCGTTAACCCGGTCATTTTTCCTTTAAATGAAGCTACCAAAGAATCTAATGCCGCTTTTGAATCGGCAACTGTAGGGTTTGCGTTGCTTGTGCTCCAGCAAACACCGTTTGACGTGATAGGGCTACCCTGTACCAGTATCTCACCACCAACTTTAACAGAGGTGGGTGTTACATCGGTTAATACCGGGGTAGTAACTAAATAAGCATCTACAGCTACGTCATCACCTTTTTTGCAACTTGCTACTATGGCTGCTAATATTAAAAACGCAATTAATTTGCCTGATAAAAATCTCTTCATGTTTACGTTATATACTTTAGGGACAGGTGATAGGACATATAAGTCCTTTTGATCCGGGTACAAAAGTAGTTGTTTAAACGACTTTGACCACCCACCTGCTACAATAAATTTGTTAAATGTATTTCAAATCAATAACTCTTGGCGACAGGTGTGTTTAATTTAACATATATTAACATATTTGGCCAATCATAATGCAATCTTCAGCATTGATTTTATCGTATATTTAAGCTTAACAACCAATTACTGTTATTTACTGCTTTATTGTAGTTTTACAAAAGAAACAACGCATCAATGAAAAAAATTAAGGAGAAACATTCTTTAGCCATGCGCTGGGCCCACTGGGTAAACTTTCCGCTGCTAACCATTATGATATGGAGCGGGCTGCTTATTTATTGGGCAAATGATGTTTATTCTGTAACCCTTTTTGGGCATACTTTCGTTCGTTTTTTCCCCGTGTGGTTTTATGATGCTTTAAAGATACCGCATCGTTTATCCGAAGGAATGGCCTTTCATTTCCTGTTTATGTGGTTCTTTACGTTAAATGGTATATTTTATGTGATCTATACGGCGATATCAGGCGAATGGCGACAGCTTGTTCCAAACCGTAAATCGTTTAAAGAAGCCTGGCTGGTTTTGCTGCATGATCTGCATATCCGTAAAACAGCACCACCGCAGGATAAATACAACGCCGCGCAACGCATAGTCTACTCGGCTATCATTATAATGGGCTTTGGCTCTGTAATAACCGGATTAGCTATTTACAAGCCCGTGCAGTTTTACTATATCACCTGGCTGTGTGGGGGCTATCATTTTGCACGTATACTGCATTTTGCTTTAACGGTTGGTTATGTATTATTTTTTGTGATACATATAGTACAGGTAATTTTAGCAGGATGGAGTAATTTCCGCTCGGTGATAACCGGTTTTGAAGTAGAGAAGAATAAAGATTTAAAAGAGATCAAACATGACACCGAAAAAGTATAAAAAGCCTTTAACCGTTGATCAAAAGATCAGCCGGCGAACTTTTATTTCGTTTGGTGCTTTTACCGCGTTATCGGCCGGCGCTTTTTTTTCGTGGCGATGGTTGTATAATTCGCCAACAGAAACGGGCGGCGTAACTAAAGGTGCGCATGCGTCCTTGCGCTCTGTACTTAATAACAACGAGCAGGTTTTCAGAAAAACTTTCAGCCATAAAAACCTGGTTAAAACGTACCCAAAATCAATGGCGGCAAAGCAGGTGCGGTACAACAGTTCGATAGGGATGAATTTAAAAGCACCGTTTGATGTTGCAGCCTGGCAATTGCAGATAAAGAAAACCTCGGGCGAAGTATTGAATGTAACCTTGGAAGACTTAAAGGCGCTGCCTAAAACAGAAATAGTTTTTGACTTTAAATGTGTTGAGGGCTGGGACCAGATCTCGCATTGGGGCGGCGTCAAGTTTGCTGACCTGATAGATCACTACAAACTGCATAACGAAACTAAATTGGCTTATGTTAGTTTGGAAACGCCCGATAAAAGTTATTATGTAGGGATAGATACTCCGAGCGCCACTCATCCTCAAACATTACTGGCTTACGAAGTTAACGGCAGGCCGCTGCCTGTTAAACATGGCGCTCCGCTGCGTTTGATCATTCCGGTTAAATACGGAATAAAGAATTTAAAAAGGATTGGCATCATCGCGTTTAGTAATGAACGCCCAAGGGATTACTGGGCCGAGCGTGGGTACGATTATTACTCCGGATTGTAAAATGTCGTCTACCCTTAAGCAAAAATTATATCAGGAATGCCTTAACTACGTGCAGCGGAGTATTGATGCGGCGCAGCAAGGAATTAATGAAGCTCAGCAAGCCGCTAAGGATGATACCAAAAGCAGTGCAGGAGACAAGTACGAAACCGGACGCGAAATGGCACAGCAGGAAAGCAATCGAAATATGGCGCAGTTGCACCAGGCTAATAAATTAAAGGTGCAGCTCAATCAGGTGCCGGTTACGCCGTCAAATAATGTTGACAATGGTAGTATAGTGATTACCGATGCCGGGAATTTTTATATCGGTATAAGCGCAGGTACAATACAGATTGATGATATTAACTACGTCGCTATTTCGTTGGTATCGCCAATCGGCCAAAAAATGAAAGGGCTTACCGCAGGTGAAGGGTTTAATCTGAACGGCAACAACTATACAATTAAGCAGGTTATTTAAGTTGCAAACCCAAACCAGGTTCGTTGCCAGGCAAATATTTACCATCGGCAAAGGCTGGCATAGCATAAGGATTGTTGGTGGTAAGGAACGGCCCGTCGATATCTGCCCAGTCGCATTGTGGTGCAAGTGCTGCGGCTGCCAGCGTGGCGCAGCTGCTTTCGCTCATGCAGCCTATCAATACTTTCAGTCCGCATTGCCTCGCTTTATCTATCATGCGTTTTGCTTCAAACATTCCGCCCGATTTCATCAGCTTAACATTTATTCCGTGATAAACATCAACGGCCTTCTCCACATCCGGCAGGCGCTGAACGGCTTCGTCGCCAATTATTGGTATCGGGCTTTGCGAAGTTATCCAGGCATTGCCCTCCATATCATGTTTGGGCATAGGTTGCTCTAGCAAAATAACGCCCTGTTCAAAAAGCCACCATGTCATTTCTAAAGCTATGTTTCGATCCGTCCAGCCTTGGTTAACATCCACATAAAGCGGCACCTCAGTTACCGAACGGATGGCCGCTATCCGTTCCTTATCATTATCACCCCCCAGCTTCACTTTAATAATTTTGAAATCTTGTGCTTCAAGCGCTTTTTGGCGCATATTATCGGGGGTATCAATGCCTATGGTAAAACTCGTTGGTGGCATAAGCGCCACATCGCTTTGCATTAATTGCCAGCAAGGCTTGTTATTCAGTTTACCATCCAGATCATGCAGAGCGATGTCAATAGCTGCTTTAATAGCGGTGTTGCCTGCGGCGATATCGTCCAAATAAGCATGAATAGCAGCAAAATCAAAAGGCAACTTACACTGAGCGGTTTTTACATTGTTAAGAAAATCTGTAGCCGTTTGAATGCTTTCGCCCAGGTAGGGCACCATAGAAGCCTCGCCATAACCTATAAAGCCTTCATGTTCTAACTGCACCAGCATTAATGGCGTTGAAACCCTTGAATGCCCTGAAATAGAAAAAGTGTGTTTAAGTAATAGATCGAAAGGCTGGTAGCTTAGCTTCATATATAGTACTGTCAAAGCTAAATATTTCTTTTGGAACGCGTGAGTTCAATGTTTTCACCGACGACCTATATATTTCCTGATATTTCACCGCCACAATTTGGCTGTTTACCGAGATGTTTAATAAGCTAACCTATTTTGCGTGTGCTGTTTTTAAATTGTACCTTACTTTTGATTCAACAAACAAAACAAGAAAACTAAAACAACACTAAAATGGACTTTTATAGCAACCCTTACATGTCAATGCCCGGCGTAACAACAGAAGAACTTACGTTTTTGCAACAGGCAACTGCCGAACTGAACGAAAATCAGAAAAAACACTTTTACATGATCTATACAGGTAAACGCAAAAGCCCGCAAGATTTGTTGATTTTTACCCTGATAGGCTTTTTCGGTGTAGCAGGTATCCAGCGCTTTTTGGTTGGGCAGATAGGAATGGGTATTCTTTATTTCTTTACCGGTGGTCTTTGCTTTATTGGGACTATTGTGGACCTAGTAAATCACAAACAATTAGCAACAGATTTTAACCGCAAAATGGCTTACGAAAGTTTCCAGATTGCTAAAATGAGCGCATAACCTTAAACTTAAAATAATCATGAAAACATACTACAAACAATCAACTGCAAACCTGGTAACCAACTTTGATAAAGCCCTTAAAAGCATTTTACAAAGTGATCTGAACAAGATAAAAGGCAGAGCAGCCAAAAAATAATAAAACGAATACGCAGGTATTCTACATTTCGGGATCAAAACAAGGTAAGCAGTGGTAAACCAAGCGTTAGGGCCACAGAAAATATTACCGGTGTTTTGATCCTTTGCTATTTAGCCCACGGCTAAATTTTAAAACATCGGGCCACATTGCTAACTTAGAGCAATTATGAAACTCTCTCAGCTTACCGCGTATCTTGAAAGCCTGGCGCCGCTTGCCTACCAGGAAGACTATGACAATGCAGGCCTTATAGTAGGCCATCCCGACCAGGAAATACATCAAGCCCTTGTCTCGCTTGATTGTATTGAAGCGGTTGTTGATGAGGCCATTGCAACCGGCTGTCAGCTTATTATATCACACCACCCCATTGTTTTTAAGGGACTTAAAAAGTTTAATGGCAAAACCTATGTAGAGCGCGTGGTTGAAAAAGCAATTCGCAATAACATAGCGCTATACGCCATACATACCAATCTGGATAATATACATACGGGTGTGAACGCCCGCATTTGTCAGACCTTAGGTCTGCAAAACTGCCACATACTGGCTCCCAAGCAAGTCCTGCTTAAAAAACTGATAACCTACGTACCGGATGAGCACGCCGAACGTGTGCGTAATGCCTTATTTCATGCCGGAGCGGGCCACATTGGCGATTACAGTGAATGCAGCTTTAGCAGCGCTGGCAGCGGCACCTTTAAAGGCGGTGATGATACCAACCCTTACGTTGGCGAGCCCGGCGAGCGCCATACAGAAAGCGAAATAAAAATAGAAACGGTTTACCCGGCCAATTTGGAAAGCAAAATACTGATGGCGTTGGTATTGGCGCATCCTTACGAAGAAGTGGCTTATGATCTTTATACATTAACCAACCAACATCAGCAAGTAGGATCAGGTATGGTGGGCGAGTTGGAGGTGCCGATGGACGAAGAAAAATTTTTGTTTTTGGTGAAAGACCGGCTGCAGGCGCAGGTAATAAGGCACACTGAACTTTGCCACAAAACGGTAAAAAAAGTGGCGGTTTGTGGCGGTGCGGGGGGCTTTTTACTGAAGCAGGCAATAGCGGCCGGGGCAGACTTTTTTATTACGGCCGACTATAAATATCATGAGTTTTTTGATGCCGACGGAAAGATAGTTATTGCTGATGTGGGACACTTTGAAAGTGAGCAATTTACACAGCAACTATTGTTGGAAATAATTCAGAAAAAATTTAGTAACTTTGCCGTCCGTTTAACAGAAACAAATACAAACCCTGTCAAATATTATATTTAATGGAACAAACCGTAGAACAAAAGCTTAAAGCTTTATACGAACTTCAAACCATCCACACAAAAATTGATAAGATGCGCCAGGTAAGGGGCGAACTTCCTATGGAGGTTGCCGACCTTGAGGATGACGTTGCCGGTTTGGAAACACGCATTCAAAAAATTAAAAGTGAGTTGGATGACCTTGAGGATGATATAGTTACCCGCAAAAACGTTATTCGCGACGCGCAAGCCAACATCAAAAAATATGAGGTTCAGCTAAACGAGGTTAAGAATAACCGCGAGTACGATGCTATCTCAAAAGAGATTGAGATACAAGGCCTTGATATACAAGTGAGCGAAAAGAAGATCAGAGAATTTGGTTTTGAGATCGCTTCAAAAACTCAGGTTTACGAGAAAGCTTTAGCAGATCTTGATGCGCGTAAGGTAGATCTTGATGCTAAAAAAGCGGAGTTGGACACTATTACTTCTGAAACTGAAAAAGAAGAAACTGAACTGATCGCTTTAGCTGATAAAGCTATCCCGAACATAGAAGAACGTTTATTATTTGCTTACAACCGTCTGCGTAAAAACGCTAAAAACGGTTTAGCTGTAGTAACTATTCAGCGCGACTCATGCTCGGGCTGTTTCAACCAGATCCCGCCACAACGCCAATCTGATATCCGTCAGCGTAAAAAGATCATCGTTTGCGAGCATTGCGGACGTATTTTGATAGATGAGCAAATGGCTTTGGAAGCTGAAGAAGCTACTGCATAAAGCTAAAAGCAATTAAA
>CAMLFI010000071.1 GCA_946479225.1 uncultured Mucilaginibacter sp.
ATAGGCATGGTAATGCACGATCTGCGGTCGCCTATAAAAAGCATTAAACTGCTTACTGATCTGATTCGCCGCGATGGAATAGAAAGCCAGTGGATAGGTTTGATAGACCAATGTGCCGAGCAGGCATCAGAAATATTTGATGACTTTTTAGATTTCATTAGAAACGAACCGGTAAAAAAGTCGGCTATTCCGTTAAGTAAGATCGTAAATGATGCAGTGGTAATGAACGAAGGCCGCCCCGGTATAAACGAGATAAGTATACAGGTTGATGTTGCCGATGGCCTTATGGTACAAGGCGATGAAAGTAAATTACGCCGCGTGTTTAGTAACTTGACTGCTAACGCGATTGATGTATTGCATGATCAAAAAGTTGCGGGCGCATGGATAAAGCTGAGTGCCCAGGTTATTGGCAAGGAGATAGTTATAACGGTGCAGGATAACGGCCCGGGTATCCCTTCAGAAATTCAACGGACGCTTTTTGAACCATTTGTTACAAAGCAGAAGAATCAGGGCACAGGTTTGGGCCTGGCTATAGTTAAACAATACGTAGTTGCACATGGCGGCAGTATTGAGGTTAAGAATGATCCGGGAGCGTTATTTACCCTAACCCTGCCTTTGTAAGCGGCATGGCCGCCAGAATTTCAAAAACCGGATATGAAACAAGAAATAAATGCAAGCCAGGTAGAAAGCGCGCTGTTGCGCACCCTGATAGATAGTTTGCCCGATGTTATTTATGTAAAAGATGACCGGGGGCGGAAGATAATTGCCAACCACGCCGATGTTGCATCGTTGGGATTAGTAAACGAAGAGGATGTAATAGGCAAAACCGACCTTGAACTGTTAGAGGGTAGTATAGGCGAACGGTGTTACCAGGATGATATGGATATCATTAACACCGGCCAGGCTATTGTTAATAAAGAGGAGTTTTTTTTTGATGCCGAGGGCAGGCAGCAATGGCTGCTAACTACAAAAATGCCCGTGCAGGATGCCAACGGCAAAACAAGCCATATATTAGGAATAGGACATAATATTACCCGCCGGAAGGAATACGAGGACTCGCTAGAGAAACTTAACGGGGAACTCAGCAGCCAGGCGGAGGAGCTAAAGTATCTCAATGAACAGCTTACGCTACAAAAGGAGCAGGAAACAGAAAAGGCAATTGCACAGGGGAAATTTGAGATCGCATCAGAAATACTGCATGATATAGGCAACGCGCTTGTAGGCTTTGGGGCCTACCTTAACCGTATTAACCGGATATTAGAAAAAGGCAATCTTAAAGCCATAACCAATCTGTCGCTTTTTATTAACGCGCAGCAAAGCGTGCTTGCAAACGCTTTAGGTGCAGACAAGGCCAACGCTTTACTTGCCCTTACCGAAGGGATAGCCAAAACACAAACAGAAGGGAATGCCGAGCTGTCAACCTCGGTAAACGAGCTGCTTAATATTACCGGTCACATTCAGGAGATATTGAATATTCAGCGACAATTTGTGGCAGGTCGTGAAGGTACGCATCAACGTAAGCCTGTAAATCTGGTCAATATAATCAGCGATTGCCGGGCCATGTTACTGGCATCATTAGAAAAGAAACGCATAAGGCTGCACGCCAATATTGCGCCCGGCACCTTTATTATAAAAGGCGATCATACCAAATTGATGCAGGTTATATTAAACGTATTAAAAAACAGTGTGGAGGCCATTGATATGGAAACGGAAGAAAGGGACATCCACATATCACTACAGACAGACTCTGCTGCTATTGTACTAAAGGTTAAGGACAATGGCAAAGGGTTTTCGGCCGAAACTGCAGCGCATCTTTTTGAACGGGGCTTTACTACTAAAGGTAATGGCACCGGACTGGGCTTATATAGTTGTCGCTCTATTATTGAAAGTCATGCCGGTGAGTTTGATATAAAAAGCGATGGTATAGATAAAGGTGCCGAGGTTACAATTGCCTTTAAGTTGGAGGAATAGAAAGGTAACAAGTATTCTACTCTAACTTGCCTTGCAAAAGGCCGTTTAAGTTTCCCTGCGACTCTCCCCTAATCATTACCGGTGGCTTTGTCGCTATTTTTAGCAGGAGTACATTAGGCAGCGCCGTCTTAAAATAAGGAGCTTCATCTGCACTTGCTACTTTAACGCTGTATATGGCAAGCGAGGGGATGCGCACATTGGCGGTATCAGTTAAAAGCGCGCCATCAAGCAGAAAAACTATTGGTTTAGATTGTTTCCCCGGGGCAATATTAGCTTTCACAATATCCTTTAAAGATAGCAACGGGCTTTTAAGCAGGTTTTGCGTTTTCTGCTTATCCTTAGTAGTTATGTAAATCACACCGTCAGGGAATTCGGCTTTTCTTTGCACATCTACACTTAATATGTCATCGGCGTGCATATAGTTCATGTAATTTATGTTTACCATCATTGAATCCACATAAATAGCTGGCTGAGCTACAGAGTGGGTCTGCGCAAAGCCGCAGGCCGATGTTAGTACTAATAACAAGATGAACAGCTTTTTCATAGATAGTATTAAGGAGTGTAAGGTGTATAAAGATATAGAGATACAATCGTTTGTCAAAGCGAACGGCGAGATGACCGCCGTTCTGTCATAAATCCTGACGTATTGCCTTGTTATTGCACTTTAGGGAAATATTGCTACAATTAGGTTAAACTTTGTTGGCTAATATGTATCAAACAGGTAGTTACATTGGCTAAATGTAAAAATTGAACCACGTTTAGCTTTTTTAACACAATATTTCTTGCATAAACTTTAACTTTTAATAGATTGCACATCATAATAGTGTCTGTTTATTGTTGAGCTGAAAAGTTGGCAATAATATTGTTGATAAGTTGGAAACAAGCGTCATAACATCTAAAAACATTTTGGTATATTAGGGCGTGTTAACATAGGAGTATATATGGAAGCTAAATTTTCGCCGCGGGTAAAAGATGTAATACAATACAGCAGAGAGGAGGCCTTGCGCCTTGGGCACGACTATATCGGCACGGAGCATCTTTTGCTTGGGCTTATAAGGGATGGTGACGGAGTGGCTATTAAGCTGCTTAAGGAACTGGCCGTTGATACCGCCAGGCTTCGCCGTTCTGTTGAAGATGCTGTAAAAGGAACTATAGGAACTAACGTACATATTGGCAGCATTCCGCTGACAAAGCAAGCCGAAAAAGTATTGAAGATAACTTACCTTGAAGCAAAGATCTTTAAAAGCGATGTGATAGGAACAGAGCATTTACTGTTGTCTATCCTTCGCGATGAGGACAATATTGCATCGCAAATATTGATGCAGTTTAATGTTAATTACGAGATTTTTAAAGGCGAGGTTGAATCGCATAAAAATAACGTAACCGATGAAATGCCGGGTGGCTCACCAACAGGTGGCGATGACGACTTTAAGGAAGAGGAAGCATTTAATCAGCCTAAAAAAGTATCAGACATTAAATCAAAAACACCGGTATTAGACAACTTTGGCCGCGATTTAACCCGCGCCGCCGAGGATGGCAAACTGGACCCGATTGTAGGAAGAGAGAAAGAGATTGAGCGGGTGTCGCAGATCTTATCACGTCGTAAAAAGAACAACCCGATATTAATTGGTGAGCCGGGCGTTGGTAAAAGCGCAATTGCCGAAGGTTTGGCATTGCGTATAGTGCAGCGCAAAGTATCGCGCGTATTGTTTAACAAACGTGTGGTTACATTGGATCTGGCATCGTTGGTGGCAGGTACAAAATACCGAGGCCAGTTTGAGGAGCGTATGAAAGCCGTTATGAACGAGCTTGAAAAATCTCCGGATGTAATATTATTTATTGATGAGATCCATACCATTGTTGGTGCAGGCGGAGCTTCAGGCTCGTTAGATGCATCTAACATGTTTAAACCGGCTTTGGCCAGGGGCGAAATACAATGCATTGGCGCTACAACTTTAGATGAGTACCGTCAGTATATTGAGAAAGACGGCGCTTTAGATCGTCGTTTCCAGAAGGTAATGGTTGAACCGGCCACACCTGCTGAAACCGTGGAGATATTAACCCGCATAAAAGATAAATACGAAGAGCACCACGGTGTAACTTACACCCAGGAAGCTATTGAGGCATGCGTTGCTTTAACCACTCGTTATATTACCGACAGGTTTTTACCTGACAAGGCGATAGACGCGTTGGATGAATCAGGCTCACGTGTGCACTTGACCAATATCCATGTTCCGCAAGAGATACTGGATATTGAGAATAAAATTGAGCAGATAAAGGTAGAGAAGAACAAAGTGGTACGCAGCCAAAAGTATGAAGAAGCGGCCAAGTTGCGCGATACCGAAAAACATTTGCTGGAAGAACTGGAACAAGCCAAAGGTGTTTGGGAAGCCGAAACAAAATCAAAACGTTACACTGTAACCGAAGATAATGTTGCAGAGGTAGTGTCAATGATGACCGGTATCCCTGTACAGAAAGTTGGCCAGGCAGATAGCCAAAAACTACTCAACATGTCTGAAAAGATAGGTGAGAAAATTATTGGCCAGGACGATGCTGTTAAAAAATTGGCCCGTGCTATCCAACGTACCCGTGCCGGATTGAAAGATCCTAAAAAGCCTATCGGCTCGTTCATATTCCTGGGCCCAACCGGCGTAGGTAAAACCGAGCTGGCAAAAGAGCTTGCACGCTTTATGTTTGATACCGAAGACGCGCTTATACAAATTGATATGAGCGAGTACATGGAGAAATTTGCGGTATCACGTTTAGTGGGAGCGCCTCCGGGCTATGTAGGTTACGAAGAAGGTGGACAACTGACAGAGAAAGTACGCCGCAAACCATATGCAGTTGTATTATTGGATGAGATTGAAAAAGCTCACCCTGATGTATTCAACATACTGTTACAGGTACTGGATGAAGGTCAGTTAACCGACTCATTGGGCCGCAAGGTTGATTTCAGAAATGCTATCATCATCATGACATCAAACATTGGCGCACGCCAGTTGAAAGATTTTGGTCAGGGTGTTGGTTTCAGTACAGCAGCACAAACCAGTCAGACCGATGCGCATGCAAGGGGTGTGATTGAAAATGCGTTGAAACGCGCTTTCGCTCCGGAGTTTTTAAACCGTATTGATGATGTGATTGTATTCAACTCATTGGGTAAAGAAGAGATCTTCAAGATCATTGATATAGAATTGGCTTCATTGTTCGGTCGTGTTAATAGCTTAGGGTATAAAATTGAACTTACCGAAGGCGCTAAAGAGTTTATCGCCGATAAAGGTTATGATTCACAGTTTGGTGCCCGTCCGCTTAAACGTGCCATCCAAAAATATCTGGAAGATCCTATCGCTGAAGAAATACTGAAAGGCGAGCTTGGGGATGCCGAGACCATGTTGGTTGATTACGATAAAGAAGCCAACGAGATAAAGGTGACCGGAAAGAAAGCTCCGGGTAAAAAGCCAAAGCAAGAAGAACAGAACTAAATTAATCCGAATAAATACGGTAACGTCCCGGTAGATCAATCTACCGGGACGTTTTTTTTTGCGTGTATTACCTGAAAGTGATAAAGTTTTAAAAATATCAAAACCAACGGCTAAACCTTTTGGTTACAATTAAATCATACAGATAACTAAATTCAGGCACTTATGAAAAAAAGTTTATTAATAGTGTTAGCGGTTATGTTTGTAGCAGCTATAACATCATGTACAAAAAAGTACGTTACACCCAATACCAATACAACGGTATATGCAACAGTAAAAGCCAATAGCTGGGTATTAGATCCCGCCGACGGCGGTTCGTATGCTGCTACCGTACTCGTTCCTGCTCTCGACGATCAATACAACGAAGATGGGGCAGTACTGGTTTATTTATCATTTGGAGATGGAGTGTTTGAGCAAATACCGCAGGTATACGCAGGCCAGTCGTACAGCTATTACCACACAACCGGCAAAGTTGTAATTTACTCACAGTCACCTAACGGTGGTCCTAAAACACCGCCTGCAAACGACATTAGGGTTAAGATAGTGCTGATAGACTCTAATTATTAGAGGCTGGTGTAAAAAAACAAAAGCCCTCCCAGTTTCGGGAGGGCTTTTTGCTTTTAGCAAATTGCTTATTGAGTTAGGAATTATTTTTCCATTTGTTCTATCACCTCTTTGGTAACACCGGTGAAAGAGAAGCCACCATCGTGGAACAGGTTCTGCATGGTTACCATACGGGTAAGGTCTGAGAACAGCGATACGCAATAATCAGCACATTGTGCAGCATCAGCATTACCTAGCGGGCTCATTTTTTCAGCATAGTTAATAAAGCCGTCAAAGCCTTTAACGCCCGATCCCGCAGTTGTGCGGGTTGGCGATTGTGATACGGTGTTTACACGAACTTTCTTTTGCGTACCATAGAAGTAACCGAAGTTACGTGCAATGCTTTCTAAAATGGCTTTATTATCGGCCATATCGTTATAGTCAGGGAATACCCGCTGAGCGGCGATATAAGTTAGCGCCACTACAGATCCCCACTCGTTTATAGCGTCCATTTTCATGGCAGCCTGTAGCACACGGTGTAAGCTTAAAGCTGATATATCAAAACCCTTGTGGGTAAAGTCGTAGTTGTTTTGAGTATAAGGAATAGACTTGCGCACATTTACGCTCATGCCTATAGAGTGGAGCACAAAATCAACACCACCACCAAAGTGGTCCATGGTTTGGGTTAACAGGTTGTTGATGTCATCGTTATTGGTAACATCGGCACCTATAACAGGCGCGTTGCATTCTTCAGCCAGTTTATTAAGCTCGCCCATGCGTAATGCGATAGGAGCGTTGCTCAACACAATTTGAGCTCCTTCTTCAACCGCGCGCTGCGCAACTTTCCAGGCAATAGACTGCTCATTCAATGCACCGAAGATGATGCCTTTTTTCCCTTTTAATAAATTATAAGCCATTTATTTGAGTTTGATTATAACGGGGCAAATGTATGTATTTATTTAAATGTATAATAATTCAAATTATGCTCGTTTGTCGCGATGCAATTGCTTAACCATATTAAGCACTCGTCGCAGACGAGCGCAAGATAAATGAGCGCAACTTGATTACTTATCTCTATTTGGATCAAAAGAATCTTTGAAATAAATCTCATCTATCTTCACCTTTTTCCCGTCCTTGATAGTTCGTATCGCGCCTATTTGTAAATTGTTATCCAGCCAATTTCCATTAACCTTCTCCTCATGCCTTATGCCGGACATATTCCAGTCAGTAACGAGTTTTATTTGATAGTCCGAAAACCTCGACCGATTTAAGAATGAAAGATTTTCTTTGAAATAACTGTAATTAATGCTCTTCCTCTTATTCCAAATTGTTCCATAGAAAGTGGCTGTCTCTAAGTCGTAGCCTTCTAAGAAGTATAGGGTATCAATTTCACCTTTTAACAGAGAGGTTGTGTCTAAAGCATAAGCCTTCATTCTCGCTTTATTCTTGTGACTGCTTAAATGGAAGATAGAGTTGTCATTAACCCCACCATTCTTTTTATATATTTTGGAAGATATCGTAGGGAACGTAGCTTTAGGTGAGCAACCGATCAATCCAATAATCAGTAAAAGAATTATTCCTTTGAGTATGCTCATCGTCTGAAGTTTTGATGTTGATATTGCAAAACCGCTTTAGGGGGCTAAAAGTTCCCTGGCATTTTGCAGCGCGCTCTCCCCCGGTTTGTCGCCACTCAACATTTTGGCTATCTCTGTCACACGTTCATTGTTGTTTAACTGCTTAATACGCGTGTAGGTAGTTGCGGCCGTATCGTCTTTATATACATAATAATGCGCCTTGCCTTTGCTGGCTATTTGCGGCAGGTGGGTGATGGTAATTACCTGCAAGTTTTCGGCCAGCTGCTGCATTATCAAACCCACACGGTTAGCTACTTCGCCGGATACACCTGTGTCTATCTCGTCAAAAATGATGGTAGGCAAGGCCGTGTTTTTAGCGATGAGGGATTTAATCCCCAGCATCAGCCGCGAAAGCTCGCCGCCCGATGCCACTTTGCTCATTTCGGCCAATGCATGACCTTTGTTTGCTGAGAACAGGAAGCGTATGGCGTTGGCGCCATCTTTTTCCAGTTCGGTATCAGTTAAATTTATACTTAACGCCGCATTGCCCATGCCCATTTCGGCCAGGCTGTGCACCACTTGTTTCTCAATTTCGGGGATGGCCTTTGCACGCCCCGCAGATAATTTACCTGCCAGTTGCTCCAGTTCTTTTCTTTCTGCGGCTAACTGCTGTTGTAATTTTTCAATGGCTTCGTCGCCAAAAACCGCTTGTTGTATTTTGCCTGATAGGTCTTCCTGTAAAGTTAACAGCTCGGCATTGCCGCTTACGCGATGCTTTTTTTGCAGGTTGTAGATGATGGTAAGGCGAGTATTTATATCAGCAGCGCGGGCTTCGTCCGTATAGGTGTGTTGCTCAATGTTGTCAATTTCGGCAGCAATGTCTTTCAATTCAATTACTACGCTGTTTAATCTTTCGCGCAGTTCCTCAATCTCCGGATTAAATTTGGCAGGTGTCCCTAATTGCGTACCCGCCTCGCGTAGTTGCAACAACGCAGCGGCTTCACTTTCATGCAGCAGGTAATTGGCAGCTAACAAATTGCGCTTAATTTCTTCGGCATTGTTAAGCGTGTAAAGCTCTTTTTCCAGTTTTTCCTGCTCGTCGGCAGCTAACGCAGCTTTTTCCAGTTCATCAAACTGAAATTGGTAATAATCCAGGTCAGCTTTAGCTTTTTCGCTTTCTTCTATAAGCTGCTTTAAACGGGTACCACCTTTTTTATATTGGCTGAATTTTGTGCGATAGTCATCCAGCAAAGCCGGATGTTTTGCAACCGCATCAACCACCATTAATTGAAACAAGGGATTATTGATCTCTAATGTGGCGTGTTGCGAGTGAATATCTATCAGGTTCTCTCCTAAAGTCTTTAAAACGGTAAGATTTACGGGAGTATCATTCACAAAAGAACGCGATTTACCATCTGCCGATATTTCGCGGCGCAGAACAGTTTCTGCTTCGTAATCCAGGTCGTTCTCCTCAAAAAAGCTTTTTAAGTGGAACTCGTCAATTTTAAACAAGCCCTCTATAATGCATTTTTTTTGCTGATTGAAAAAGTAACGGCTCTCCGCCCGTTGACCCAGTATTAGTGACAATGCTCCCAGCACGATGGACTTACCTGCGCCCGTCTCGCCGGTAAGGATGTTCAGACCCTTGTCGAAGACGATTTCCAGGTCATCAATTAAAGCGTAGTTATTAATACTTAGCTTTTGCAGCATACGGGCATCCTTTATTTAGGTTACTAAAGTACAAAAAACGCGGGTTTTTGTTCAGAAAATACAGCCAACTATTAATGTTCACATTTACTCGGAAAAGTAAAATATACATTGTACTTAAAGGCTATTTGTTGGAAGCAGCAAGTGTTCCAAATTGAAAAATTGGCTGTTCCAAAGTGTTCCAATTTTAAGCGAAAATTGAAAAACGCCACAATATGCTTGTTATCAGTTGCTTGTAGGTGTTTTACAGCTAATCTTACTGACTTATAAGTAGTTTCAAAGTGTTCCAAACTGTTTC
>CAMLFI010000072.1 GCA_946479225.1 uncultured Mucilaginibacter sp.
GTACTACTTTAGCAATATCAGTACAATAAGTACTTGAACGTGCATCTTTAAAGTTAGTAGTAAAACCTATCTGGTTATTAATAACCAAATGTATGGTACCACCTGTGCGGTAACCATCCAACTTCTCCATTTGCAACACCTCGTAAACAATACCCTGGCCTGCAACTGAAGCATCACCATGTATTATTATCGGTGCAATCTGGGTATGGTCGCCACCGTATTTAAAGTCTATTTTTGAGCGGGTAAGGCCCTCAACAACCGGAGCAACTGCCTCCAGGTGCGAAGGGTTAGGACAAAGACTAAGGTGCACTTTGTTTCCGTTCTCGGCATCAACGTCGGTGGAGTATCCCAGGTGATATTTAACGTCACCGCCGAAGGGAGAATCCATATCATAGTTCTTTCCTTCAAACTCAGAGAATATCTCTTTGTAGCTCTTCTTCATGATATTGGCCAGCACGTTCAAACGCCCGCGGTGAGCCATACCAATTATAAATTCTTTAATGCCAATAGTCGCACCTTTTTGAATAACTGAATCCATTGCAGGAATCAGCGCTTCGGCACCCTCAAGCGAAAAGCGTTTCTGACCTAAGAATTTGGTACCTAAAAAGTTTTCGAAGATCACAGCCTCGCTTACTTTTTTTAGCATCAGCTTTTTATCTTCTTTAGAAAACGACGGCTTATTGCGCGTGCTTTCCATGCGGTCTTCAAACCACTTAACTTTTATAGGGTTACGTATGTATTTATATTCAACACCTATTGTACCACAATAGGTTTCTTCAACCATCTGTATAATATCACGCAGCTTGGCAGGGCCAATTTTAACTTCGTGACCGGCGTTAAATACCGTATCCAGATCAGCTTCGCTTAAACCAAAAGTATCAAGCTCCTTACCCGGAAAGTAATGACGACGCTCGCGCACAGGGTTTGTTTTTGCAAACAGGTGCCCGCGGCCGCGATAGCCGTCGATAAGGTTGAGTACGTTAATTTCTTTTAAAAAATGCTGAGGTGTTTCTGCACTGATCGCGGGGGCTTCAGAGCTTCTCCCGAAATCGAATCCTTCAAAAAATTTCTGCCACCCAAAATCAACTGATTCAGGGTCTTGCTTGTAACTTTCGTATAAAGAATCTATAAATGCTGCGTTTCCTTGATTAATATAATTGAGGCTATTCATGGTCGACCATTCTAAACAATGTTACAAAAGTAATCATAACGTGCAATAAACCTTAAATTAAATTGTAAATGATTTAATACGTTTCTATTGCGAAAACAAGGTTCTTGCTGCTTTTTAATAGAGATTTTAAATTCAATATACCCTTTGCGTAATTTTTAATGCAGAATTTTAACGAGGAAGGCACGCAGGTGAGATATGCCTTCAAAAAGAACGGCCAGCAGACCAATAATTATTGTAAATTCTTCAAAGGAGTTCATATATCAAATATACATAAACCAATAGGCAAATTTGTTTATTGGTTGTAATTTTCAGACAGCCTGCGCCAACGAAGATTGGCCGGCAGCGGGAGCCTCGGGAAGCCACCTGGTTATAAAGTCACCATTAGTATTTAACTCTTCAGGGTTTTTACCGCTATTAAAGTATTTATCATCGCGTGCATTCCGGCCAATACCTGCTACATATGCCCAATTGCCCCAATTACTTGCGGGTGAATAGTCTATAAGTTTTTCCTCAAAATAAGCAGCACCACGACGCCAGTCAACTTCCAGTTCATTTACCAAATAAGCTGCTACCATTTGCCTGCTAAAATTGCTGATGTAGCCGGTTGCATTCAATTTATGCATGCTGGCATCAACAAACGGAACGCCGGTATTGCCAGACTTCCATTTTTCAAAAAGCTCATTGGTAAACGCGTCATTTTCTATAGAAATGTCGCCTGCGTTGAAATATTTGGTACCGTGCTTTTTAAACATGAATCTGAAATAATCGCGCCAAAGCAGTTCCAATTCAAGTGCATCGCTGTTATGGCGTTTGGCCGCCCAATATACTTGCCGCATAGATAAACACCCCAGTGAAAGCCAGGGCGAAAGCTTAGAAGCATTACGAGGGCTTTTACCTGAGTTGGGCTGCGCAAGCTCAGAAAAATATTGCTCAAGCCTAAGCAGCCCGCTGGTCTCGCCGCCTGTAAACCTGGTGCGCGACCGTACATCATCCAAAGGCTCTTTCAATCCCAATTGTGTAAGAGTTGGCAATTCGCCGGCATCGCTAATAGCCGGAGCATTAATTACATCAGGAGTATCTAATACCGGGCGTACCGCGCTCTCGCGCTCAGTTTTCTTTCTGAAAATGGCAAAACTATCCGGAATATCTTTTATGGGGAATGGAAGATCCTCTTTATGATACAACGTATGTCCAATAAAATGTTTTAAGTTGAGTTTAATCTTCCACAAAGCGGTTTCAACCCGTTCAGAAATATCGGTTTCCTCATGCGCTACCTCGCGGTGATGATAAACCTCGTTAACACCGTACTCCAAAGCTAACTGCGGCAAAACTTCGGCAGGGTTGCCTATACGTATAATTAATTCACTGTTTAGCTGCTGTAGATTTTTGCGAAGATCAGCTACAGATTCCAGCAGAAAACGAGCCCTTATGCTGCCTGTCTTGGATGAACCCGACGCGTTCTTTTGAAAATAATAAGGATCAAAACAATATACCGGCAGTACCTTATCGGCTTTACGCACCGCCTCTAACAATATCTCGTTATCGTGGATACGTAAATCATTCCTGAACCAGACCAAAATTGTTTTTTCACTCATATCAACAAACGCGGGCGCTACGTGAATTTTAGATCAACAAATTTGCAATTTATTTAGATTAATTATTGTTTTATAACCATTATTTGACATCGTGGTAACATTTTGGCGAGCTATTTTAATATTTTTGGCGATGTTTAACAGGTATCAGAGGGGAAAATCATTTTGAAAAATTTTGCAGTTATTTTTGATATGGACGGCACTATGGTAGACAATACGCCATATCACTATCGCACCTGGAAGGTTTTGTTTGAAAAGTATGGCCTGGGCGATCTGTCATCGCAAACTTATTATTCCGAATTTAGCGGCGTACCCGTTTTTGATACTGTACAAAGGATTTTTGGCAATAGCCGCGACAACACGGAACTGCAACAACTTGTAAAGGAGAAAGAAACTGTTTACCAAGATCTTTATACACAACATGCCGCACCGGTTAAAGGATTGGTCGAACTTTTAATCGAACTAAAACAGGCCGGGGTCAAATTGGCGATAGCTTCATCTGCTTCGATACACGATATAAACTTCGTGTTAGATCGCATCCATGTAAGAGATTATTTTGATGTGATTGTTGATGGCAGCCAGGTAACCAAAGGAAAACCCAGCCCTGAAATATTTTTAAAAACGGCTGAACACCTACAAACGCTACCACAGAATTGCGCTGTTATAGAAGATTCAATAGCAGGCATAAAGGCTGGGAACGCTGCCTGTATGAAAGTTATTGGCATTGCAACCGGTAATACTGCCGAGAAGTTGCAGCCATCCTCACGGGTGATAAATGATTTTACCGAACTAGACGTAAAAAATCTGTCTGATCTATTCAATTAATTTAACCTGCTTTTATATAATTTAGCGCACTTACCAAAAACAACAATATGTTTATTAAAGATACTTTTGTACATACCGTATATTTCTGGTTAAAAAACCCCGCTGACATTGACACCTTTGTTGAAGGCGTTAAAGGCCTTGCCAAAATAAGCCACCTGCGCGATGTACATGTTGGCGCTCCTGTGCCAAGCGACAAACCAATTGTGGAGAGCTCATATCACGTTTCATTACTTACCTTGTTTAACAGCAAAGAGGATCATGATGCTTACCAGATAGACCCTATCCATGAAAGTTTTTTGGCCAATTATGTTAAACAATACGTTGAGCGCGTAATGGTGACTGACAATGTAGATGCGTAGTTGGGCGACTACTTAATTCAGCGTCTTCCCATTAATATCAACAGCCCTTGCAAAAGGGTTTAGGTATTTGTTCGCCAGTACAGCAAACTCACGGCGGGTAACGGGCTTGTTGAGATCAAAATCTGATTTGAATTTGTATTCCGTTTTCCACGCCTTTTGCATGGTTATTTTAAAGTCGTTCGGATCTGTCAAAGTTATTTCGCTTATCAGTGAAAGCAAATTACCTACGGTAAATTTTTCACCGGGTTGCTCCCTGTTTATCCATAAAAATACACGGGAATAAATTTCTGTTAAGACGGGTTTAATCTCGGCCGTTGTTACAGACGAGTCGGGCATGAAACCAAATTCTAATGCCGCATTTTCCGCAGTTGTGTTTACCTGGCTGCCTTTCAATAATCCGGTTGCAGCAATTTGTTGCATTGAACGGTAGTAAGGATCGCCGCGCTCCACATCAGTAAAATATAATAACGATCCTTTAAAATCTAATAGCTCAATCTGAATAACCCGGACATCTAATTTTTTGGTAGTGGTTTTAAAAAAAGCGCAAAAAGCGGCTGTTGCTCCTACCGCCTGCCCAAGCGCTATTTTAGCCGTTAAACTATACGCCCCTTTTGGAAACAGGGTTTTGTTAAGTGTAAGTAAATTGTCGGCATCTTTTACCGCAACCGCAGTTAGCGGGATATAGTAAACAGGCCCATGAGGGTAATTAGTAGCACCCTCCAGAGCATTAACCTCATAAGTTCCCGAGGCTATAGAAGTACGATAAAGTGTTGAAGCCCCTTTGTCCAACCATGTCTTAATATCGGGGGGCAAAGTGGCGCCTGCTTTGGTTATCATTTCGCCATCTTCGGTTCCATCAATCAAAACCTTTGCTTTAATAGTTACCTTCTCGCCTTTTATTACTACTTCCAATTTCCAGCCTGTGCCATCTTTTTCGATTGATGTGTAGGCCACATTGATCTTTGAAGTAAGCATTTTTACCGAATCAGCCATCGTTTTAAGAGCAGCGCCTGCGGCATAAGGCTCAAACTTTAAAGCTTTTGACAAGGTATCGTAACCCGGCGTTTTTTTATAATACTCGCGCAGTTCTTTGTCCACCTCTTCCCATATACCTGATGGCGCGTAGGTTGGTTCATTAAGCGTTATCATTTTTTGCAATGACAGCTCCTCTAACCATGGCCCATTTAATAGTAGTAAAGTTTTCACCTTGCTTCGTCCGCTTTGAATGGCAGCAGCAATAGCACTTGTACCATTACCAATTACAACCACATCGGTTTTAATGGTTTCGGCGTAAGTAAAGCAGCAGCTAAAAAGCAGGATGAATACAAGTAGTTTTTTTACCATTGGCTGAGATAAGAGCATTTACAAAACGCTAATTTAGCGCAAAGCTTGTATAAAGCACTATTTTATTATACCTGATAACCCTTACCCAAATGACAGACGAAAAACTAAAGTACCCAATCGGTAAATTCATAGTACCAGACGCCTATACTAACGAGAGCATCGCCCAATGGAAAAACGACATTAAAGAGCTACCCGCGTTGATAAGACAGGCCGTCGCCGGTTTATCTGATGAGCAACTGGAAACCCCTTACCGCCCTGATGGCTGGACCATAAGGCAGGTGGTACATCATATAGCCGATAGTCACACTAATTCTATTATCCGTTTTAAATGGGCAATGACCGAGGATAACCCAACCATAAAAGCTTATCATGAAGACCTATGGGCAAAATTGGCCGATTATAAATTACCGATCGAGCCATCGTTAATAATGCTTGAAGGTATACATACCCGCCTTACCGCCTTATTTGAAAGTTTTACAGAAGATGATTGGAACCGTACTTTTATACATCCACAAACCGGCGCAACTATATCTTTAAAAAGAAATCTTGCCCTATACTCCTGGCACGGAAGGCACCATTTGGCGCATATTGAACTTGCTAAGCAGAACTTTTAGACGTTAATTACTTGTTTTTCCACACCTGGAAATTACCTGATGTTGTCAGGTCAAATACCATATTATTATCGGTAGATGCATGATCCTTGCTTATAGTGATATTGCGGTAGGTGTATAGCTTTTCGCGGGTAGAACTTGCCGGCAGTTGAATGGCTATGATATAATTACCGGCTTCCTCAAACTTCGACATATAATTAGTGTATCCCGGGTGTGTTTTAAAATATTCGGCCAGTGTGTTTTCATTACTGACTATTGCAGCGTCGGTTGATTTTAAAAGGGCAAAATTTGCATAGATTTTATCGCTGCCAACATAAGCAGATGCAGCAATTGTTATGAGCAGTGGTTTGGAATGATCTATTCTGCATGCGAATGAAAATAAGCAGATCAATAAGAGTGATAAAATGGATGCTTTTTTTGTCATATGGTAAGGTACAATTTAAAATATCTATTTAAGCTGTTAATTAAATTGATTTAACAAGTAAAAGTTATCTTTATGGATATGAACAGTCGCCGTAAATTTCTTCGATCGGGCATTGCCCTTGCAGGTTTAAATCTGTTACCGTCTGTTAACCTGTTTGCCGGGCCATCATCAACACAAATAAAAAAGCCTGCGGATTTCAAGCTGCGTTTCGCCGTTGCATCTGATGGGCATTATGCCCAGCCGGGTACCGACGGAGATAAATTTTATGGCGACCTTATAAAATGGCTAACCAAAGAACACCAGGATAATCATTTAGATATGGTAATCATCAACGGCGACCTTGTGCATGACCGTCCCGACCTGCTACCTAAGATCAAACAAACATACCTTGATAAATTACCCGTGCCATGTTACACCGTACCAGGCAATCATGACCACGTTGATGCCGCAATGTGGAAAGCGGTGTTCGGTTATGAGGATAACCATGTAGTAGATAAAGGCGATGTTGGTTTTGTACTGGCCAATACTACCGACAAGCAGGGTAAATACATTTGCCCGGATGCTACCTTTCTGAAAAAATCGTTAAATGATTTTAAAAGTAAACCTATTGTTTTTGTCGTACTACATGTGCCGCCGCATCAATGGCTGCCTGAAGAAAAGACAAATTTTGTTGATTGCCCCGCAACCATTGAGCTCTTGCATAGCTACCCGAATGTAAAAGCCGTACTGCACGGGCATGAGCATACGCTTGATGTAATACGTTACACCGGCAAACTGCCGCATATATTTGATGCGCACTTTGGCGGCAATTGGGGAACCGCTTACAAAGGGTATCGTATTTTTGAAGTTTCTGCTAATAATGCTATTAATACTTATCAAGTGAATGGCAGCCAAAACCCGGTTATTAATTCGGCTAAATTGTAGAGAATCAATTTGCATATAAACAAAAACGGCCCCGAGATTCGGAGCCGTTTTTGTTTTGAAAGATATTTGATATTACATCATTGTCACCGTCTTCTTCACAATATTGCCTGACGTTAAGTTTTTCTCGTCGGGCTGAGATCCGCCTACGCTCAAGGTCAATTTACCTTTTAACGGGGTTATCTTGCCGTTTGCATTTGGTACAGAAAGATCGGCTGCTGATAGCGTGAATGTCACCACCTTGCGCTCACCCGCTTTAAGGGATATCCTGTTGAAGCCCTTCAGTGCTTTTAGCGGAGTTTTCTGCGCGTTATTATTATAAGTTAAATAAAGCTGAGCCACTTCATCGCCTGCCATTTTACCAGTGTTAGTAACAGCTACAGTTACAACAACTTTATTGCCTCTTTTAACAACAGTTGGCGCTGTGATGGCATCATATTTAAAATTGGTGTAGCTTAAGCCATAGCCAAAGCCATATAACGGCGTACCATTAAAATAACGGTAGGTACGGTTCGTCATAGAGTAATCATTAAAGTCAGGAAGATCGCTGTCGCCTTTGTAGAAGGTAACCGGTAACCGGCCTGCAGGATTGTAATCGCCAAACAGTACATCGGCAATAGCGGTACCTGCCGACTGGCCTGCATACCACCCGTTAACTATTGCGGGAATGTTCTCAGCTTCCCACGGAATAGCTACCGCGCTACCTGTCATCATTACAAAAACAACAGGTTTGCCTGTGCTTTTAAAGGCTTTCATCAAATTTGTTTGAACAGATGGCAGCATAATAGAAGTTCTGTCGCCACCATCAAAACCCGGATATGGCACTTTCATCTCCTCGCCTTCCAATTGCGGAGAGATACCACCTACATATACAATCGCGTCCGCATCTTTAATACGTTCGGTTAGTGCTGCAAAGTCGGTTTTTTTGTAGGTACCGGCACTCATTCTGATGTTGGACTTGCCATCTCCCTGCCAAAACTCCAACTCCAGTTTGTATGATTTGCCCGGTTGAGTTACCAGTTTATATTGCTGCGCTCCCCAACGGTTACGCGTCCAGATGTTTAATACCTCTTTACCATCAACCAAGAAGCGCCAGCCGTCATCGCCGTCAATCTCAAAAGTGATAAAACCTTCGTTACCGGCAGTGTAGTTGGTGGTGTAACGGGCAGAGAAGTTATTAGCTTTGATATTACCGCTAACAGACTCGCCCTCTTGCCAGAAATGGTTAACTTCCGGCTCGGCAGCAACAACCGGAGTGCCTTTCAGCTCGACATTATTAAAATATTCAGCCTTAAAACCCTGGTGACCATCTATGTTGTATTGGCGGGCAACATCGCGATAGTCAAGCAAAGTATCGTTGGTAAAGTTTATCGCTTTTTCATAAATGATCTCTGCATTTGGCAATTTAGCTTTGATGCCCTGCAATACGGTTACCCTATCAGTCGGCGTACCGTTGTAGTTGCCTAAAATCGCTATACCGTTGTCAGCATTGGGGCCAATTACGGCTATTTTTTTGATGGTTTTTTTAAGCGGAAGGGCATTACCTTGATTTTTAAGCATTACGATAGACTGGCGCGCCATTTTTAAAGCGAGTGCTTTGTGCTCTGCACTTTCTAATGTAGAAGCCGGAGTTTGCGCATATTTAACCATCGAAACCGGATCAAACATGCCCAGTTTAAAGCGCGTCATGAACAAACGTTTAACAGAAACGTCAATATCTTTTTCAGATAAACGGCCATTTTTTACAGCTGCAATTAATGACAGGTAAGCATCCGTTCCACACTCTAAATCTGTACCATGTAACACAGCATCTGCCGAAGCCGTTTCTGCGCTGGTATGGGTTTTATGATTTTTAAAGAAATCGTCAATACCCCAGCAATCAGAAGTTACATATCCTTTAAAGCCCCATTGGTTACGTAATATGTCAACCATCAGCACATCGCTACCGCAGCAGGGCTGCGTGCGGAATGCGTTATATGCACACATCACGCCTTCCACATTTGTCTCGGTAACCAATTTTTTGAAGGCCGGTAAGTAAGTATCCCACAGATCATAATTGCTTACATCTGTATTAAAAACGTGCCGCGTTGGCTCCGGACCGCTATGCACAGCGTAATGCTTGGCACATGCCGCGGCTTTCAAATATTTAGGATCATTACCCTGAAGGCCTCTCACAAAGAAGCTGCCCATAGTAGCAGTCAAGTATGGGTCTTCACCGTAAGTTTCCTGCCCACGGCCCCAACGCGGGTCGCGGAAGATATTGATATTGGGTGTCCA
>CAMLFI010000073.1 GCA_946479225.1 uncultured Mucilaginibacter sp.
ATTTTTTCGAGATACAAGCGCCTGCGCGGGTTTAACGTTTTGCACCCAATGGGATATGATTCGTTTGGCTTACCTGCCGAGCAATACGCCATACAAACAGGGCAGCACCCCGCTGTAACCACCGAAGCTAATATTGCTACTTACCGCCGCCAATTGGACCAGATAGGTTTTTCATACGACTGGAGCCGAGAGGTGCGCACCAGCTCGCCAGATTATTACAAGTGGACGCAGTGGATCTTTATGCAGCTATTTAACAGCTGGTACAATAAAGCTGCTGATAAAGCCGAAGCTATTGATTCGCTGGTTGCTCATTTTGAACAAAACGGATCAGCCGGGGTTGATGCTGTTTGTGACGATGAGGTGTTGAGCTTCACTGCTGATGAGTGGAAGGCGTTTAATGACCGCACAAAGCAAGAAGAACTTTTAAAATATCGCCTAACCTACCTGCGCGAAAGCACCGTTAACTGGTGTGCAGCTTTAGGTACTGTTTTAGCTAATGATGAAGTAAAAGACGGCTTCAGCGAGCGCGGTGGCTACCCTGTTGAGCAAAAGAAAATGATGCAATGGAGCATGCGCATTACCGCTTATGCTGATAGGTTACTGCAAGGTTTAGACACCATTGACTGGCCCGAACCGCTGAAAGAAATGCAGCGCAATTGGATAGGCAAGAGTATTGGTGCTTCCGTTAAATTTCCGATTGAGAGTCAAGAGTCAAGAACCAAGAGTCAAGATTATATTGAGGTTTTTACTACGAGGGTCGACACCATTTTCGGGGTCACTTTTTTGGTGATAGCGCCTGAGCATGAATTGGTGGCTGAGCTAACTACACCTGCGCAGAAGGCGGAGATTGATGCTTATATCATCCAAACAAAAAAGAAATCAGAGCTCGACCGCATGGCTGATGCCAAAACGGTTTCGGGAGCGTTTACGGGCAGCTACGTGCTTAATCCACTTAACGGCGACCGTGTGCCAATTTACATTGCAGATTATGTTTTGGCAGGATACGGTACAGGCGCAGTAATGGCTGTGCCAAGTGGCGATCAACGCGATTATCTGTTTGCCAAACATTTCAGCTTGCCTATCATCCCAATACTGGATACACAAAACATTGTTGACGAAGCCGACCCGACTAAGGAAGGAAATTACATTAACTCTGATTTTATAAATGGCTTAGCCTACAAAGAGGCCACTGCCGCAACCGTTGCCAAACTTGAAGAGCTGGGCGCGGGCAGGGCGAAGGTGAACTTCAGGATGCGCGATGCCATATTTGGTCGCCAGCGTTACTGGGGCGAACCCGTGCCGGTTTATTTTAAGGATGGCTTGCCGCAATTAATAAGCGAGCAGGAACTGCCTTTGCTGTTACCCGAAATTGATAAATACCTGCCTACCGAAACCGGTGAACCACCGCTGGCAAGGGCCGAGGATTGGAAGCACCCGGAAGGAGAATATGAGTTAAGCACCATGCCCGGCTGGGCCGGCAGCAGCTGGTACTGGTACCGCTATATGGATGCGCATAATAGTACTGAGTTTGCATCAGGTGAGGCTATCAATTACTGGAAAGACGTTGACCTATACATTGGCGGCAGCGAACACGCTACCGGACACTTATTATACAGCCGCTTTTGGAACAAGTTTTTAAAAGATATTGGCAAAGTTGGCGAAGAAGAGCCCTTTAAAAAGCTCATTAACCAAGGGATGATACAGGGGCGAAGCAATTTCGTTTATCGCCTGATCGACGAAGAAGGACGTGGTACCAATACTTTTGTGTCGCACGGTTTGATCAAGGACTATAACACCTCTCCTATCCATGTTGATGTGAATATTGTAGAGAATGACACTCTTAATCTTGAAAAATTCAAAGCATGGAGACCTGAATTTGCAGACGCTGAATTTATTTTAGAAAGCGGCAAATACATCTGTGGCGTAGAGGTTGAAAAGATGTCAAAACGTTACTATAATGTAGTTAACCCTGACGACTTATGCCAACGTTACGGCGCTGATACCCTGCGCATGTACGAAATGTTTTTAGGTCCGCTGGAGCAAAGCAAACCATGGAACACAAACGGTATTGAGGGCGTATTTAAATTCCTGCGCAAATTCTGGCGTTTGTTCCACAATGATGCATGGGAATTCAGCATATCAGATGCCGAGCCAACCAAAGCGGAGTTAAAATCATTGCATAAGATCATCCGCAAGGTAGAAGAAGATATAGAGCGCTTTTCGTTCAATACCTCAGTTTCCAGCTTTATGATAGCCGTAAATGAGCTGACTGATCTAAAATGCAACAAGCGCGCTATTTTGCAGGATCTGGTTATTGTGCTGTCGCCTTACGCGCCGCATATTTGCGAGGAACTTTGGATACTATTAGGCAACGCAGCCGGAACGTTGTCATACGCCAGCTATCCTAAATTTAACCCTGCTTATTTGGTGGAAGATGACTTTGCTTACCCAATTTCCATCAACGGTAAAACGAAAATGAACTTGAGCATACCGCTTAGCATGGAGCCTAAAGATGTGGAAGCATTTGTATTAGCCAACGCGGATGTGCTGCGGTATTTAGACGGCAAACAGCCTAAAAAGGTTATCGTAGTTAAGGGCAGGATCGTTAATATGGTGGTTTAGTTTATCACTACTTCCTATAAAGTTAGTACCGCATCATACTTCAATTTGATGCGGTATTTTTATCTTTAGTCACACCAATTTCAAACACCTTAAGATTTTGAACCGACTAAAATATATCATCGCGGCTATAGCCGTCTTGCTGCAAACCACCATCCTCCTTGCCCAAGTTCCGACATATCCGCCTGTAGAGCAGGTAGCTAAGGACTTTAAAGCATTACTGCAACGCCCGTTGGTTGATGCAAAGCCGTCGTTTACTGTTACCACCACAGATAGCATGCAGGTAGAAAAAGGCAACATTTATACCGAAGCTACCGAGAAGATGCCCGTTGTTATTTATAAGCCTGTTATAAAAGGGCAAACCAAATTTCCGGTGGTTATTTTTCTGCATGGCACGGGTGGTAACAAAGATGCCGGCGAGGTTAAAGCAGTGTTACTGCCTTTGGTTAAACGAGGTATTATGGCAGTATCTATTGATGCCCGTTACCACGGCGATCGCATACCCGGCGGGGCGCACCGCAGTCAGGAATATGTGGAGGCGGCTTATCAGGCCTGGAAAACCAATGATGCCACACACCATGCCTACCCGTTTTTGTATGATACCTCTTACGACCTGCTTCGGCTGGTTGATTACTTGGTTACCCGGCCTGATGTAAATGCTGAGCGCATTGGTATGGGCGGCATATCAATGGGCGGTATGGAAACCTACATTGCGGCAGCTGTTGATCCACGCATAAAAGTTGTTGTATTAGGCATAGCAGCGCAAAGCTTTAAATGGATTTTGGATAACAATCAATGGCAGGGCCGCGCCGGCACCATAAACGATGCCCACAAAAAGGCCGCTAAAGATATTGGCGATACCGACCTTAGCTCCGCCAATGTAAAAGCTGTTTGGGATAAAATACTGCCTGGTGTTACCGATGAGTTCGACTGCCCTTCGCTGCTGCGCCTGATAGCTCCGCGCCCCTTATTGATACTGAGTAAAGACAAAGATCCTAATAATCCTTACGGCGGCGCGCAAATAGCTTTCGTGGCTGCGACTGATGCTTATAAACAAAAAAACGCAAGCGCCAATCTTAACATTGTTGTTCAACCCAACCTTGCACACGTATTTAATGCCCAGGACAACTGGCTCACTGTTGAGTGGTTTTCGCGCTGGCTCTTAAAATAATAACGAATATCGTTTGCAAAATAAGCCCCGAATTTCGGGGCTTATTTGTTTTATGACCTTGGCGCTGCACCCGGTGTTAGCGTCGGCGTCGCTCCCGGCGAGACAGGATTAGGTGTTACCGGCATTGGTGCGGGCGTTGGCGTTACTCCCGGTGTTACAGGGTTCGGCGTTGCCTGCGGCATTGGTGTAGGCGTTGGTGTTACCCCCGGTGTTACCGGATCGGGAGTTACCCCGGGCATTGGGGTTGGCGTTGGCACTGTATTAGGGTAAGGTACCGGGTTAGGCGTAACCTGTGGCGGCAACGGATTCACCTTTCCGGGTTTTGGTTTTTTAACCTCACCGGGTATGGTATCAGTAGTTGCGCTTACATGTGGCCTGCTTAATTTCACATCCGGTTTAGCGGCTAACGCGCCGGCTGCCAACATTGCCGATATTGCTAATGCTGCTGCTATCGCACTTATCTTTTTCATGCTATTTCCTTTCGTTTAAATATTTTAATCTAATATTTAACATATTGCGCTTAACATAGTTTCTGCTATTTTATTTTTAATAAAACATTGGGATTATAGCCCCTTCTCACAAGATGATCGTCAAACTCCTTATAAAAAAAACGCCCCAATTTTCATCAGGGCGCTACATTATATGGTTTAGGTGGATATGGTTATAACAAAAATGCTTTATAATATAGGGGTTTGTATCCGGGGCTTACCTGTTTCATAAACTCATCAATCAGTGCACGGTAGGTTTTATTATTTACCGCTTTCCCTTTTTTAGGGGCCATTATCTGATTTTGCGGCACAGCGGCATCTGTAACTTTTGTCGCGGTCCAGATGATGTTCTCGTGCGGAAGGGCTGCCATCAATATCATTCCCGGCAATCCACTGAACAACTCAGGCCCGCCGGATACCGGTATTTTTTCGGCATAAAAAGCCACTACATAAATAGAATCTAAAATTAGCGCGTTTGCCCTTCGACATGAGTAACCTGCTATATCGCGGGTTTCGTCGGTAATTTTCCAATCTATTTTACGGGTGCTATCTGTAAGCAGTATCTTATCGCCGTAAACATCTTTTTCAGAAACAGCCGTGCTCTTCTCCAGATCGCTGTAGATGGTATTTATCTGCTCGCTTATAACAACGCTGTTTCCTGATCCATTTTCCGGCGGAATTGGTGTAAACAAAGTTTTATTATCACCAAATTTAAGTGTGCTTTTTAACACCCTGAACTGCGGCTGTTTTCTAATCGCCTCGTAAGCCGGTTTCATGTAATACTCATTCTCTTTGGTTATGAGGCGTGGCATTATAGCGTAAATGTTCGAGCTTTTATCATACTCTACAGTGCCCGATGTAGTGAACCGTGCATTTTGTGCATAGCAAAAGTTGCCTGCTATAACTAAAATTAATGTGATGCTTTTTATAAATGTCTTCATTGTATTATTTTTTTGGAGCCGCGCCCATTTTAGAAAAATCCCAGGTTACAGAAAGCATGAAAAATCTTTTGATGGTAGTGTAAGTATTTTGTGTGATCCTCGATCCGTTGGTGCCTCTGTTAAAACCATTGTTTTGATTCAATACGTCGTTTAACGTCGCCGTTAGTTTCAGGCTTTTATCTTTTAATAAGGTTTTATTTATAGTGGCGTTCCATATAAATGTGGTGTTGCTTTGGTCAAACGTTTGCGTTTTGCTGGTGTAATTATAGCTCATGTCAGATGTGATCTGGAAGTCGGCGGGCAAATACCAACCCAGGTAAGCGTTGCCATTAATTCTGTAGCCGTTGTTGTTAATATTTTGCTGTAAAGATGTTTTACTGATGTTATAACTTGGCCCACCATATAAATAGATGTCATATTTCTTAGCCTCGTATTTACTAAAGCTTAGATAAGGTGAGAAAGATGAGCCATTTGTTGTATTCAACACATTATTAACCATATTATAATTTACGTTTTTACTAATGCTTGAGCCTAACGTAACATTTATACCGAGTAATTTACGGCTTGCTTCGGCGGTTAAGCTATAGTTATAAGGTGTTTGGCCAATATTAACAGATTGAATGGTACTCTTACCGTTTGCATCTGTTGTGTTGTTACTAACAATTTGGTTGGTGATAAATGAATAGTTGCCTGATAAATAAAACTGTTGTCCGCTTAAAGCTTTATAACTGGTATAGTAAACGTTGAAATTGTTTCTGAAAGATGGCTTCAGATCAGGGTTACCTACAACCTGGTTTAGCGGGTCATTGTTATTACGTATAGGTTGTAATTGGGATAATGATGGCTGAGTAGTTGAACCATTATAGCCTACCCTGAAACTTGACTGCGTGCCCAGGCGATACTGATAGGTCATTTGCGGCATCCAGTTAATAAAATGGCGTTCATATCTTTTAGCCGTTAACTCATTTATCTGTTTAAACTGTACGTCAGACGCCCTGGTGCCAAAATTCAGTGTGGTTTTTCCTTTAACATAATTAAGGATGGCACCTGCCTGATGAGCGAGTTGATTAAGTGTGAAATTGTTACTAAACGTTGGATCCAACTGATCATACTGACCGCTGCCTGATTTATTATAAGTACGCTGATCAGACTTCGCATCAGTAAGGGTTAAACCATAATTAAGCACCAAAGACAGCGCTTTAGTAAAGGGCTCTGAATAAGTAAAATTTGTATTAAACGTATTGGTGTTACTTGTGGCAGGTTTATACTGATCCACCTGCTCATTGCTTTTAACGCCGGTAACAGGGTCATAGGTGTCTAAACTTGTATGTAAACTCCCCTTTTGAGTGCCCTTATCAATAGCGTTGCTAAACAACGCCGAGAATGTACGGCCCTTCTTTTTTAGCTTTTTTGTGTAAAACGCGCTCGCGTTCATCAGCCGTTGATCTGTCTCATTGATATTTGTGCGGGTTTGATAATTGAGGAGCTTGCTTGTGCCGGTATATCCAATATCTGTATTTGTTATATCTAAATAATCAGTCTGTTGTTTTGAATGTCTTAATGTGCCGTCAACTACTATCTTCAAGGTAGCAGAGGTATCAATGGTCCATAAATAGGTAGCATCCAGCTTTTGTCTGTAAGCTGAGCGATTAAATTTTTGATCAGAACTACTGTTATTTACACGGTCGGGTAGATTATTCTGCGTTAATGTGTTGGCAGTACCATTTACATCTACCTGTCCAATTTTATAGTTGGTGTTAATACTGTGCTTGTCTTTAGCCCATTTATTATCATAATGCGCCCCACCTGAAATTGCCGTAGGAATACCCCTTCCATCATAAGACAGATCATTGCCACCGCCCGAGATCATGATCCCGCCACCGTCCATTACGGTAACGTTACCACCATCGCCAAACTTCTGCGCGTCATCTGATCCCAAACTTGTTTTACCGGTATTGGCGGCAATGCCATAAACAGCTATCTTTTCCTTTCCTTGGAACTTGTTAAAGCCAATTTGCCCTGTGTAAAAATCGTTATTACCCAAACCGCCATATAGTTTACCAAAGTAACCGTTCTTTTTATCCTCCCTTAAAACAACGTTCATGGTACGGGTTTTCTGGCCATCATCAATACCGGTAAAAGTGGCCTGGTCACTTTTTTTGTCGTACATCTGCACTTCCTTTACCATGTCGGCTCTAAGGTTTTTGGTAACCAATGTCGGGTCATCGCCAAAAAACTCTTCGCCATCCACCAAAAACTTGCTTACTGTCTGTCCGTTGGCAGTTACTTTACCGTCCTTATCTACTTGTATGCCAGGGAACTGTTTTATAAGATCCTCCACCTTGGCGTTGGGTTGCACCACATAGGCCGAGGCGTTAAATACAGTGGTATCGCCTTTAATTTTTATAGCTGTTGGTGTGGCCTTTATAACAATGTCTTGCAATATTTTTGATTTGAGCAGCATTTTGATCCTACCAAAATCCTGCGTAGGATTGGCGGCACTTAGCGTGAATGAATCTGAATAATCCGCATACTCCGGGTAAGTTATGAGAATGAGATATTTACCCGCAGGCAAATTGTTTATTGCGAATTTTCCTTCCTGGTCGGCACGGGTAAACTTAACCATTATGGAATCCTTTGCGCGCAAAACAAGCGCCGCTGCATTGTGTAATTTGCTTGCAGCAGCGGTATCGGCCACGCTACCTTTTACAGAAAAAGCATTTTGAGCTTTAGACGAAAAAGAGAGCAGCAGCAGAAAAGAAAAAATTGTGTAAAGTATAAGTTTCATATTAGGTTGTGGGTTGTACGAATATAACTAAGGTTTTAGGAAAATATTATGCGGGGCTTAGGTTTTAACATAAATTAACACAGTTTAACAGAATTTTTACAGTTGATATAAGGCTAAAAGTACCGCAGTAAGACGGAAAGTTTTAATAAGTGTTACGAATACACCGAAAAAAGGGATGAATTTTAAAGATGATCTGTGCAACCCCATTTTCAATTAAATAACAAAGCCCCTAATGCAAATTTGTGCCACAATGCTTCTTTTTCTGACTGTCAGCTATTTGCATATAATTTTACCAAATTTACTGTGCGGTTACGCAACAGCGCATGTACGGATGTGATACAGTTTTTGGTCGGCGGGATCTTAGAAAAAAAGCGCAACTTTGTGATATGCCCCACGGAACACTGTTTTTGATCCCCGTGCCGCTTGCAGAAAACGCCGCGGCCAAAACATTCACTCCTTACCTGGTTGATACCATAAACAGTATAAAGGAATATATAGTTGAAAACGAGAAGACCGCCCGCCGGTTTTTAAAGGAAGCGGGCCTTAAAACGCCACAAAGCGAGTTGGTAATCCACGATTACGGCAAGCATAACCGCGATAACATTAAAGATTTTTTTAAAGGTTTGCTCACAGGTAAAGATGTTGGCCTGATGAGCGAGGCAGGCTGCCCCGGTATAGCTGATCCCGGAGCTGATATAGTGGCAGCAGCGCACCAACGAGGCATAAAGGTAGTACCGCTAGTTGGGCCAAGTTCTATTTTGCTGGCGCTGATGGCCTCGGGTTTCAATGGGCAAAGCTTTGCTTTCCAGGGATATTTGCCTATTGATAAGGCACTGCGATCAAAAAAGATAAAGGAACTGGAAAGTTTTGCCACACGGTTTGACCAAACGCAGCTGTTTATTGAAACGCCATTCAGAAATAATACCCTCCTGGATGACATTGTAAAAACCGCGCAGCCTAAAACGCGCCTGTGTATTGCCTGCAATCTTACTGCTGCCGATGAGTTTGTGCAAACAAAAACCGTTGCCGATTGGCAAAAGCAAGTACCTGATCTGCATAAAAAACCAACCATTTTTATACTAGCACGTTCCTTATAAGTGTTAATTACAGCGCAGCATACCAAAGTATTAATAGTAGGCGCAGGCCCATCGGGATTAATGATGGCCGCCCAACTGCTTCGGCATGGTGTTATACCCGTAATTATTGATGTTAAACAAGGGCCGACAAATCAATCTAAGGCCCTGGCGGTGCAGGCCCGTTCATTAGAGATATACCGGCAGATGGGCATTGTTGATAAGGCCTTGCAAGGCGGTAAACAAGCCGATGGTATGGTGCTGCACCAGGAAGGCAAAGAGATAACGTCCATTTCCTTGACCGATGTAGGCAAGCAGCAAACGCCATTCCCTTTTGTGCATCTGTACCAGCAAAGCAAAAACGAACGCCTGCTGCTCGACTTTTTGACACAAAACTGCTG
>CAMLFI010000074.1 GCA_946479225.1 uncultured Mucilaginibacter sp.
TGATAGTGGACCCGAGCAAACCACTTACCAATAAACCGGAGGAAACAGAAGTATACCCGCCGCAGGCAGCGTTGCCTAAGGTGGTACAATCGCCCAAAGCATTTGATGCGCCACCTTCTGATGCCATTGTATTGTTTGACGGAAAGAACCTGGACGAGTGGGTATCCTCACGTGGTAAAACACCTGCGAAGTGGACCCTTGCCGATGGCGCTTTTACAGTCAACAAGGCAGCGGGAGACATGGAGACAAAACGGACGTTTACTAATTACCAGTTGCATATTGAATACCGCATCCCGGCCAACATAACCGGCGAAGGGCAATCACGAGGAAACAGCGGCATCTTCCTGGCAGCAACTAACGGCAAAGCCGGTGGTTACGAGATACAGGTGCTTGACGGGTACAACAACGAAAACAAAACCTATGTAAACGGTATGGTAGGCAGTATCTACAAAGAGGTTGTTCCTTTAGCCAACCCTGCCCGCAAAGCAGGCGAGTGGAACGCTTACGATATAGTTTGGACGGCCCCTACATTTAATGCCGATGGCACCGTTAAAACCAAGGCCCGTGTAACGGCCTTTTTAAACGGCGTTCTGGTACAGAACAATTTTGAGGTGCAGGGCGAAACCAACTACATTGGCAAGCACGACTATATAAAACATGGGCCTGCACCCATAAAGCTGCAGGCGCATGGTGATAAAAGTGAGCCGATCAGTTATCGTAATGCATGGTTGCGCGAGTTGTAAATTTTATTAGTCCTTCCTTTATACTTGGTTAATATGAAGCGCCGTTTCTTCCCATAAGAGCGGCTTTTTGTGTCCTTTTTCTACATCAATCGAGCAAACAGATTCGTATGAACGATAATTAGAGAACGCCACTATAGTTTATGATTCCTCGTCATCCAGCATAAAAATTTCTTCTACTGGCTTAATATTAAACTTTGCAAAGTAGAGAAATACTATCTTGATATAGAGTTTTTTCCCGATATTTGGTTACAAGATTTATTGACTACCGACCCTTTGTTTTGGAAAGAACAAGTTCTTTTACTGACTATAGAAAATGCAGAACTGGTTCTACAGTTCTCTTTCGGTTTTCCCTTTTGCAAGATGTGCTCCTGTCCGACAAAAAATCGCTACGCTTAATTTTTTTTCAGCCAGTCGCAATCTTGCCCTGAACTTCGCTTCGTGCCTCCACGAAGATCAGGGGTAGCGGAAGTTCGCAACTCACTTCCTTTTTTTAAGATACAGAGACATTGAAAATCGTCTTGTTGGAAATTCGGGACTGTTCTACACTTTGTTCGTTTACATTTAACAAGTTCATTAGGAATTGACTGATTATTGAACTTGTTTATAGTGAACTTGTCCGCATGTAACTAGTTCAGCCCGAACTTGTTCGCAGCGAAGTTTTTCTCAGTGAACTTGTTCGTTCAATTCATGTTCCTTTGGAGCTTGTTTCATGATAACTATGTCATACAGAGTTTGGTCACTGCGAATTGGGTTTTTAAGAACTTAATTTATTAAAACTTGTTTCTACATTCTCCGAAAGTGCTTTAAAACCAGCCAGTGATGTTTAATCAAGTATCCTAACACTTCAGCAAACGGCTTATTACATCACGCGTTACCACGCTATATTTCATTCGCCGTCAGCCTCATTGTTTTCTCAGCAGGAAAGCTGCAAAACAGCACTCCTGCGGCAAAGCGGATTAATCCTGGCTGAAAATAAAGTTAGGCTGTCTTTTCGTAAACGCATTAGCGTAATAATAAGATGCATGATTATAGCCAAAATTTCGATAAGTGCTATTTTGGAATGAACAAGTTCCTAGTATATTAGTGAGCAAGTTCGCAGTTTAAAACTGACCAAGTTCGGGAGGATCTTGTTCAGAGTGAACAAGGGTAGTACGAACATGTTTCATATGAACAAGTTGACGACGAACATGGTGATTTTTAATAGTCTGCCTTGGCACATTTTCCGCTTACTACTGCTTGCTGTTTAAGCGAAGCAATGGCAGACTTTGTTAACGCAGATGACGGTTAAATTTAAGGGTCTCACCCCTAAACCTACCCAAAAGACATAAACCAAAAATCAATCATTGCACCTCTTGAACGGTGCCAATACGGAAAGATATTCATACTAAAAGAAAAATAACACCTGAAAAGGCCATAGAAATTTTGAAAGAAAATGGCATTCAAGTTACTGTAGAACAGGCAAAAAACATTTTGGAATTGCTATATTTTTTAGCTAAATTAGAAGTAGATCAGTACTTAAAGAAATGAAAATTGCAGATTTATACATCAGGGTTAGCACTGATGAACAAGCAGATAAGGGTTACTCGCAGCGCGGTCAGGAGGAAGTTTTAACTAGATATTGTGATTTCAAGGCAATACGAATACGTAAGGTGATTTATGAGGACCATTCTGCAAAATCCTTCAATCGTCCAGAGTGGCAAAAATTACTTATTGACTTAAAAAAGAAAAGGGGACAGTCTGATTTAATACTATTTACTAAGTGGGATAGGTTTAGCAGGAATGCCGGAGATGCCTATCAAATGATCAATTTCCTGGCTAACTTGGGTGTGGAACCACAAGCCATTGAGCAGCCACTTGACCTTACCATTCCAGAAAACAAACTGATGCTGGCTATATATCTTGCGCAGCCTGAAGTTGAAAATGACAGACGAGCTTTAAATACTTTTTTTGGAATGAGGCGAGCCCGAAAGGAAGGACGTTGGATGGGACCGGCAGTTGTCGGATATGTAAATAAGACAACTGAAGACGGTAAAAAATATATATGTCCTAATGAGCCAAATGCAAGCATAATGCGATGGTGCTACGAGCAGCTGGTAACCGGTAACTGGTATATCGATCAAGTTTGGAAGGCAGCTCATGAAAAAGGTTTAAGTTGTGAACGAAAGAATTTTTGGCAGATTATTCGAAATCCGGTGTACTGCGGAAAATCTTTATCTCAAAATATAAAGATGAAGAAGCGCACCTTGTCCAAGGGACGCATGAGCCCATCGTATCGGAAGGTTTATTCAATGAGGTGAGGATGTACTTGACGGACGTAAAAAGGGCTACAGAACGCAAATAGCTTCGCCAGATGAATTACCGTTGAGGGGATTTCTTATTTGTCCCAAATGCGGGTATATGCTCACTGGAAGTGCTTCAAAAGGTTGTAGGCAGTATTATCACTATTACCACTGCTTCTCTAAATGCGGTGTTCGTTTCAACGCTAGGCTTGTTAATGCTGAATTTGAAAAAGATTTAAAAAGGCATGCGATCGATCCTGCTGTCGTTCCATTGTACAAAACGATTATTACCGAAGTTTATGAAAATGCTGTCGGAGTGGAGAAAACAGATGTGGTATTATATAAACGACAATTGAATGAGTATCATGAAAAAATGTCTAAAGCGCGTGACCTTTTACTAAAAGGAGACCTCGACGCGGCGGATTATCGTGATTTAAAAAATGACTGCCAGCGCAAGGTGTCAATTATTGAAGGTAAATTAGTGGAGATGTCTGCCGAGAAAGATAGAGGTATTAGCCCCTTGTTGGATAAGGCATTAAAGAACTTGTCACGACTACCCGAATTATATCAAATCGCTGATTATGAAGGCAAAAGGCGTATAATTAGTTCGATGTACCCCGAAAAAATGACTTTTGACGGCATTCAACATCGAACTACTCGGCTCAATGAAGCAATCGTCGTTTTTAATAGTGTTAAGGTCGTTTTTGAGGCAAAAAAAAGGACAAATCTGCTAAAAAAGCTGATTTGTCCAGTATGGTAGCGGGGAGCAGGATCGAACTGCCGTCCGCCTTTAGGCGGATATGAACCCTACGCGCTAACCATCTGAGTTGCCATTTTTACGAATAATATTCCAGGCAAACTTTCGGCCTTGTGTAGATTTGAGGTAGTTTTCGCGTTTGATAGCCTCGGTTTTAGTTTCAAAAATCTCTGTATATGCAATAACCCAAGGGCGATATCTGATGGTATATCCTTTGGTTGCAAGTTCGTTATGGGAAAGAAAGCGATTGGGCATATCGGATGTATAACCAATATAAATTTTATCAAACCTGGCTGAATATAAAACGTAAACTGTGAACATCGGTTTAACAAGAAAGGCCCCGTGCGGGGCCTTTCTTAAAAGTAGCGGGGAGCAGGATCGAACTGCCGACCTTAGGGTTATGAATCCTACGCTCTAACCATCTGAGCTACCCCGCCGGGTTTAAAATTTATACTGATAATTAGCGTTTTACAATTTTGCCTGTAAGTTGCTTTTTCAGCATTCAAACTTGTTAACGGTTGCCCCTTGCAGGACGTGGAGCGCAAAGGTAAGAAATGCCACTGTAAAATTATAACATTTTTGATTTTTGTTCCTGATTGCGGAATAAGTAATTTAATCGCATAGAAGCGTTATTATCTAAAATCGTGTATTCTTTGCAATAGTAAAAGTAACTAGCAAGCCGCAAGTTAATGTGAAGTTATTATAAGTATACGCGAGTGTTAAAGACAAATGCTACCTTTATAGGTACTTAACTTTGAAAACATTATGAAAAATGTTATACTGTTTGCGGTATTAGGGTGCTTTATTTTCTCGTCCTGCAAAAAAGGCAACACCAACCCGTCCGATTCGAACTTAGCTCAAAAAAAATATCCGGTAAATTTTCAAATTAACGATTTTAGGCAAATAATTACATCAGTGCCGGGTGGTTTGGTTACAAACAGCGTGCAAAGTAAACTCAAAACTGCCGTATCCTCAGGTCCTGTGTTGTATATGTACTATTATGTATATAATTCTGCCGGCAATATGGTAAGGTCACTTAGGCAGGTATCAACAGATAGTGGTTTTGGCCATCTTGCGGATTCTTTGGCAGCCGGAAACTACACGGTGGTTTTTGTGGCAGGGCAATCTGCATTGACCGCCCTCACGCCCGAAAAGCTAAGCACAGCAAAGTTTTATTACGAAAATTATCCTTACGTTGACGTGTGGGATGATGTTTTTTTTAAAAAGATGGCACTAACCGTAGAGCCGTCAAGCAACAGTGACCAAACAGTTAATTTAGAACGTATAGTAGCAAAACTGATGGTAAATATCACCGATGCAATTCCTGCAAATGTGGCAACAATAACATTAACTGTTACATCAGATTTTGACTATTATTATTTCGCTTCAGCGCTGGCTACATCCACACCCACTAAAAGGGTTTTTACTTTTTCTGTACCGGCTGTAGCTTTAGGAACAATAAATTACCAGATCCAGTCTATTTTAGTAAATACCGTTACGCCTTTTACTGTTAATATTTCAAGTTATGACTCGGCAAATCAACTTTTAACACAAGTTAATTTATCTAATATAACTTGCACTAAAAACCAGACAACTCTATTATCAGGCAACCTGTTTACCGGCAAAACTCCTTTTCAAATTTCACTAAATTCTGATTGGGATACGCCGGTTATCAATCACTTTTAATCATTATTAATTGCGTTGTGTACTTTAAAATCTACAAATATGAAAAGATATTTATATTGCATATCGGTACTTTCCTTACTGATATTTTCTTGCAAAAAAGATAAAAAAACGAATACTGTTGATAATAAAACCCCCGTTGCAGTAACGTTCAACGTATCCGGATTCTCTCAGAGTACCGAAGTTTTTACGTCCGGTTCGCAAAAAATACAGTCTACTAATTTAATAACCAATGCGTTAACTGATAACATAGAAAGTATATTATATGCTGTTTATGACGTTAACGGCAAGCCTGTAAAAACAATAAACCAGTATAAAACGCAATCGGGTTTTGGAACTATTAATGACAATCTGATTCCGGGGGATTATACGTTTGTTTTTATTGGTTACAAAAATGATTTAGGTGCTGACGGTAATGGCAGCGGTACTATAGGATATAATGATGCCAACATGTCGGGTACCGGTGTGAACCAGATAACATTCAACAACGCCAACATCTCGTTTTACAACGATCCTCGTTCCTATAAGGCTGTGCCTTTTAAAGATACTTTTGCAAAGAAGGTGTCTTTGACCGTAACAACGCAAAACTCTCCACAGGCAGTTGTTCTTGACCGTATCACATCGCAGTTACAAATAAACATAGAAGATGCTTTACCTGCTGATGCCAAAACGCTTCATGTGGATATTGATACAGAATACTATGCTTTTAAATTTTCAAGTTTTATGCCGATTAGTAATTTTCAGGGGAAAAGCTTCAATATTGCAATTCCATCTGGCAGTGCCGGCCAATCCAATTTTAATACTACAACTTATCTGCTAAACAACGTTGCTCCATTTTCCGTAACTATACAATGTTTAGATGCAAGCAATAAAATAATTGCATCTAAAGTGATTTCAAACGTAACATGCGTCAGAAACAAAAAAACAATTTTAACGGGAAAATTATTTTCCCGTTCTGCGGGAAGTGGGAGTGCGGGAACTAATGGGTTCACCATACAAATAGACCCCACCTGGGCACCCCCGGGAGCAACTATTTCATTTTAGGCATCAGATAGTTATAAAATATGCTGAATGCACTGTCATGTTACCAAGCGTATAATGTAGAATTTTCTGATTTTTTCTATAAGTAATGTCCTGAATAGGGTATTCAAAGTAATGATGGTAGCGTGCCTGTAAAAATTAGCAACGGGGAAGATAAATGGGGGTTATTAACGGAAAAATCGTTAATGTGATTTTTACTTATTTAGATCGTCTTGATTCTTAAAAATCAAAGACGATGAATCCTACGCTCTAACCATCTGAGCTACCCCGCCTTACACATTGCGCTGTAACAACGCCCCTTAAAAAAGGTTTGCAAATATAGCAGAAATTCGTTTCCTTTAGAAAAAATGTTAACATTGTGGCGTGCAATCCGGGCCATCAATTATAAACCCCATGTCTGAAAAGAAAAAATTCTCTATTGAGTACGAGATAAAGTCGTCGCCACGCATATTATACACTTTTTTGGTTGAACCTAACGGGTTAGCACAATGGTTTGCTGACGACGTTAATATTCGCGAACAGATCTACACTTTCACCTGGGACGGTGAACAGCAAAAGGCAAAACTGGTTAATGCCCGCGAAAATAAACTGGTAAGGTTTAAATGGTTAGATGACGATCCACAGTGTTATTTTGAGATGGAGATAATCCAGGATGAACTGACCAATGATGTTGCCCTTGCTGTAACTGATTTTTCTGCCGAAGATGCTTTGGGTGAAAGAAAATTGATATGGGATAATCAGATTCAGTACCTTATCAGCGTTTTAGGTGCATAAGGGTTAATTTTCCCTAATTTTGCATACGTGAAAAAGATACACCTGTTACTGCTCAAGTCTTTCATAAGGCCTTTCCTGGTTACTTTTTTGATTGTAATGTTTGTGTTGCTAATGTTATTTCTGTGGAAATACATTGACGACCTGATAGGTAAGGGCTTTCAATGGTACATTATAATGGAGCTTATGGCCTATGCCTCGGCTACCAACGTGCAAATGGCGCTGCCCTTATCGGTTTTGCTCTCATCCATCATGACGTACGGCAGTTTGGGCGAAAACTACGAACTTGTAGCTATTAAATCAGCAGGCATATCACTTACCCGGGCAATGTACCCTATGTTTATAGTGGTGTGCTTTTTATGCGTTAGCGCTTTCTTTTTTTCTGATTATATACTGCCTATTGCCAATTTAAAATACTATTCGTTGCTGTATGATGCACGCGAGCAGAAATCAGCTAATTTTTTACCCGAAGGTGTCTTTAGTAATAGCTTCGCCAATAACACCATACGTGTGCAACGCAAGGATCCGGACGGCCAAACACTTTACGGCCTTACTATTTACTCTAAAGACCCTGTAAAAAATACCTCGTTTATGGTTATGGCCAAACAGGGGAAGATGTATCGGTCATTTGACGACAAATATTTGATTATAGAATTAAAGGACGGTATTCGATATGAAGAGAACTCCGGTTCCGGCGGCGCAACGTACATACCGCGACGGGTTTTTATAAGGCAACGGTTTAAATCAACAACGCAAAAGCTTGATTTAAGCGGAATAACCACGTTCAAAAAAACTGACGAAAGCGCATTTAAAAGCGCTTTTCAAATGATGAACCTACGTTTACTGGGCGACACGATCCGTATTCTTAATAGGAATTTGGACAGTACCCGGGCCGCAAATTTTAAGGTAGTTGTGCCTTTTATAAAATACTTATCAATGCCGGCTAAGCCAGACAGCCCCGCTGTTAAGCCCGTTGCTTATAAAGCTAATTGGTTTAAAGCGTTGCCCGTAACAGAGCAGCAGCAGGCAATACAAAATGCCCAAAGCGAAGCCAATACTGTAAAGGAACAGTTTAAAACGAGGAAGGGCAGTTTTGACAATACAGCTTCAAGCGAGCATGGTGCACAGGTTGAATATCATAAAAAGTTTGTGCTATCAGCTGCTTGTCTGGCGCTGTTCCTTATTGGCGCACCGCTTGGCGCTATCATCCGCAAAGGTGGATTAGGCTTGCCCGTGGTGGTTTCGGTTATATTTTTCCTTCTTTATTATATCATTTCAACCATTGGCGAAAAGTCTGTTAAGGAAGGGGTTTCATCTCCATTTATAGGTATGTGGATCAGTATCATGGTGCTTACGCCAATCGGTATCTTTTTGTCGTACAAGGCAGCTAATGATTCTGTTATTTTCGATGCGGAACTTTATAAACGCTTATTCGGCAATTTGTTTACCAAAGCAAAAGCTCTTTTCAGCAAAAAGCCTGCTTTGTAGGCAAAGTTGGTGCTTGCAAGCGCTACAATATTCTTTACACACAACCGACGTTTATTTTTTTAATATGCGTTAACTTTGTTAAGCTGCCTGCCATTTAAAAGGGAGCTGTTAATTTAATAAAATGCTTAACACCATTCCAGAAGCTATTGAAGCTATAAAAGCCGGTAAAACTATTATTGTGGTTGATGATGAGGACAGGGAAAATGAGGGTGATTTTCTAACTGCCGCGCGTAATGCTACTCCTGAAACTGTAAACTTTATGATCCGCTATGGCCGCGGCCTTGTCTGCGCGCCCATAACGCAGCAGCGTGCTTCTGAGTTAGAACTGGAGCTTATGGTGAGCCATAACACCACATCGCACGAAACTAATTTTACTGTATCTGTTGATCTTTTGGAAGGCTGCACCACTGGCATTTCGGCAACTGATCGGTCAAAAACTATACTGGCTTTAATAGATCCGGATACAAAACCGGCAGATCTGGGACGGCCGGGACACATATTCCCGCTTATAGCGAAGAACGGTGGCGTGTTACGCCGTTCAGGGCATACTGAAGCGGCTGTAGATCTTGCTGTAATGGCGGGTTTTGAGCCTGCCGGTGTTATATGCGAAATAATGAGCGAGAGCGGCGATATGGCGCGCCTGCCCGAGTTGAAAGAAATGGCTAAGGAACTTGATCTGAAAATAATTTCTATCAA
>CAMLFI010000075.1 GCA_946479225.1 uncultured Mucilaginibacter sp.
CGTTCTCCGGCGGATTATTCGGCTCTGGATATTTTTTCCAATTTTTAAAAGTGCTGGAAATTTTAAGTGGTTTTTTTCTGCTTATTAATCGCCTAACTGCCTTTTTCCTGCTGGTTTTATTACCCATAAGCACAAACATTTTTTTGTTTCACCTTATGCTTGCACCTTCCGGCGTGCCTATCGGCACCGGGGTAATAGTGCTTAATCTTTTTCTGTGCGTTGCCTATTTCAAATACTATAGCAGTGTATTTACAATGCAGCCGAAGGTCTGAAACATCTGAAATTGATTAGCTAAAAAACTTATCGTACTTGTTTGTAACAAAAGCAGGTTGTATATTTATTGTTAGCATGCCGACCTAACATGCTCAAATCCTAACCATGAAAATCTGCTTTTGTATTATTTGGCTATGTGTTTTTGCCTCAATACAGCTATTTGCTCAGCAAATTGTATCGCCGGGCGAGGTTACCGAGCCAATAGTATTCAATACGGCAGGTTGCGCCTACAACTGGACCAATGATCATCCCGAAATTGGCTTACCTGCCTCGGGCGAAGGTAATTTACCCTCGTTTACTGCTATAAATAATACCGGCAGCACAATAGTGGCCAATATAAGGGCAGATATAGCGGGGTTTATGTATATAGGCGGTTACGTCGATAACAGTGTAAAAGTTACCAACCTCACAGATTATCAAAGGTTGCCCTCGTTAGATTATGGCAGCAATAAACAGCCGAACTACCAAACAACCAGTAAAGATGGTAAGTGGGTTTATATGTTGACCTCTCTCACCAAGAACTTTGTTACCAACAATCACATCATTGCAATAAATACAGTGGACAATTCAGTTAAAATAATAAACACCGGTAACGCTGACCCATTGTTTTGTACGCTAAGCAATGATGGAAGCCGTTTATATGTATCGTTCAGAGACGGGATTATAAGAGTATATAATGCAAAAGATTTTTCGGTGATAAGAACTGTTGAAGGGTTCTCTCCATTAACAAATTTAATTATCAGTCCTGATGATAGTAAACTATATGTGTTAGAAGCTAACAACCCGCTTGAAAACAAATTGTATGAAATGAATACAAGCACTTATAGCTTGGTTTCTTATCCTATAGGCAACAGTGTTTTGGTCTACCCTATTGCCATCGCTCCGGATGGTAAAGAAATATTTATGACCAAGATAAGATCAGGGACAACAAGCGACAACAACGTATTTGTTTTTAATACGGATACTAAAAATGTAACACATGAAATACCGGTTGGTAAAGGCCTTGGGGATTATGCCATGAGCAAAGATGGGAAGACCTTGTATGTTGTAAACACGCAGGTTGGCGGAATATCAGTTATTGACATCCATACAAAAACGGTGCGTTATACCATACCCCTTACCGGGGCATATGGGGTAGACTTATCTGCAGACGGAAGACAACTAATTGCTTTACACCCGGGTTTATCCAGGGTATTTGTTTACAACACGGCAAATAACCAACTGATAACTGATTTTTCTCATCCTAATGTTTATGCTCTCGGCGATTTTATCGCAACAAGGTCTTGCTCTTCTATTAGTGCAACCATTACGGTGGAGCCATCCGTCCCCCCGCCTGATGTAAATGTATCAGGAACACCGGCTGCATTGAACACTGTTTACGGAACACCCTCCGCAACCACAGGTTTTACCGTCTCGGCCTCCGGTTTGAGTGGGGGTATTCAGATAGACGCACCGCAGGGCTTTCAGGTAAGTATTGATAATGTAGCGTTTAGCAAAATGGTTACTATTCCGCATAATGGTGGTGTTATTACCGGGCAATTTGTTTACGTTAGACTGGCCGCTACCACACCAGCCGGAAACCACTTTGGAAACATAAGGCTAAAAGCACTGGGCAAAAGCGCCATATTAATACCCATACCCAACAGCACCGTAACTAAAGCCCCTTTAGTAGTTACCGCTGATGATGCACGCCGCAATGCAGGGAGACCTAACCCCTTGCTTACTGCCAGCTTTTCAGGCTTTGTAAATGGCGAAGACCAAAATTCATTAACCTCTCTACCTGAAATAACCACCCTGGCCCGGTCAAACTCGCAACCGGGCGCCTATCCAATTAATGTAAGCGGTGGACTGGCTGATAATTACGAACTGAGTTACGCAGCCGGAACGCTTACTATAACAAACTTTGGAGAATTAATTGTACCTAACACCTTTACACCTAATGCCGACGGTATAAACGATCTGTGGGAAATAAAAAACATAGAACAGCTGCCTGGTTGCGTTGTGGATGTTTTCAATCGTTACGGCCAAAAGGTTTTTACATCCGTGGGTTACAGCACGCCCTGGGACGGAAAAGCAAAGGGAGGCAACGATGTGCCTCCCGGAGTGTACTATTATACTGTTGATCCTCGCGATAAAACCGGCGTAGTTTCCGGTTCGGTAACGGTTATCAGATAATTTATTGGTATTGAATATAAATTGGATTAGGTGTTTTCTTTAACACTTCTTCCGGCGTCATCATGTGGTGCGGCGCTTTTTTTAGGTCGTTTTTGTAGAATAATTTAAAGCCTGTAAACTGTACCGGTTCGTTTTGTATAAAGTAGCGCCAGGTACCGCCTTTAAGTTCAGGCTCGCCCCAGCCGTCCATATCCATTACTACCTGTACTTCAGGACGTAGTTTTATGTTTTGATAGTTGGTTACCATTTTCTTAGTGAAGCGGTGTACGATCAAAATTTTAGGCGGAACGTTGTATTTTTTAACTATGCCCGCTAAGTAACCGGTTACATAGTTAATATCGGCAGCATCATAAGTGCCAATTTTTTTGCCAGGTTTTGAACCGTCTTTCATAGAAAACTCCGGGTCCATACCAAAATGTACATGCGGCATAGCCAGGTATTTTTCAAATAATGGTAATTCAGCCTGTATGTTGCTTAACGCCACCTGCACATCTAAAAATACCAGCGCGTTTACTCTTTTAGCTAAAGTTAAAACACTGTCAATCTGTTTAAATGGCATACGGTAGCGGTATTTTCCGTCTTTGCCACCATCGCCCTGAGCTACAACAGCAATGTAATGTAAAGCAGGTTGTACCGGTGTTTTAGGATCAGCTTTCTCCCAGGCTTTAACTTCACCTTTTAGTTTGGAAAGCATTTCTTTAGGCGGAAGTTCGCCTAAAATGCCCATTTTTTTTGAGTACAGATTGCCATAATAAGCCACTATACGTTTATACGGAAAAATAGCACCGGGCAGGGGATAAGGCGCATTTTTTACAGGCCATTTGCCGGTTGTATCGCCGTGCGACAAACGTTTCATTAACGAATCGTATTGTGCTTTATCAATTGGCGGATAGTTGCGTGTAACTGTTGTAGTATCTGCAGTTTCGGCATCGCCGGTAGCGGCAGCCTTAACCTTTGTGGTATCTCCCGCTTTTGTTCCGCTGCTTTGCGTGCAATTGCTAAATAGCGTTAACGAAGCCAGAACGAAGGCGAAAGAAAGAAAAAAGTTTTTCATGTATGGGTTTTAGTTTACAGACGCAAAATAGCATCTTTTTGTTAATCCCAACATTAAAATTATCCACAGTTTACACGTGCTTGCAAAACTTACCAAACACACCCAGCGGTAATTTTATCCCCGATGTAGCCTGTAGATAAAGCTCGCCTATCTCTAAATTTTCAACCTTAGGGTAAGCGCCGCGGATAAGGTTTTCAACTATTACAGATGAAAAGCCTAATGAGTAGGTATTAAGGATAAGAAAATGCTCGTCGGGGTGCAGCAGTTGGGTAACTTCGCCCATCATCTCATTGATCTGGTCCTCCAACTTCCACTTTTCGCCATTGGGGCCATGGCCGTAGGCAGGAGGATCCAGTATAACACCGTTATATTTTTTGCCGCGCTTTAATTCACGCTTTACAAACTTCAAAGCATCCTCAACCACCCAACGAATATCTTTTAAACCAGATAGTTCTTGGTTCTCGTTACCCCAGGTAACTACCTGCCGTATAGAATCAACGTGGGTAGTGTCTGCACCTGCCGCGCGGGCTATTAACGACGCTCCGCCGGTATAAGCAAATAGGTTAAGAACCTTAGGATCAGGCGTTTTAAATTTTTTAATGTTTTGGGATATGTAATCCCAATTAACCGCTTGCTCCGGGAAAATACCCACATGCTTAAATGATGTAAGCGCCAAACGGAATTTAATAGCTGCCTCGGGGTTTTTATATTCAACGTGCCATCTATCCGGCGTACCGGGATTTTTCTTAACCCACTCGCCTGATGTTGCCGAACGGCCTTTAAACCTAATATTATGCAAGCGCTGCCACTCGCTTTGCGGTAAAGCCTTGCTCCAAACCGCTTGTGGTTCCGGGCGAATAAGTATCACATTACCAAAACGCTCCAACTTCTCAAAATCACCGCAATCAATCAGTTCGTAATCTTTCCAGTGGGTTGGCGTAAGTAGTTGGATCATCTTTTTATGTTATAACGTAGCACGTTTTACGTGATACGTTTGATTGGCACAAAATTAAAATAAAAAACTATAAGCAAGGTGTACAACTAAGTAACTTAATAACTAAATTAGTAGTTGTTAAAAACCTGATCGACTATCCTCTATAATGAGAAAATTGCTTTGTTTTTTATTGTTTCTTATCTGCATGGGTACAGCTGTTGCTCAGCAAGCGTATACTATATCCGGCATAGTTACCGATGACAAGGATGTGCCAATACCCGGTGCCACGGTTTTTTTAGGCGACTCAAGAAAGGTTACGGCAAGTGATAGGGAAGGGCGGTTTGCTTTATCGCAGGTGCTGCCGGGCAGCTATAACCTTGTGGTTAAAATGATGGGCTATGTTGTTTTACAGCATAGTTTTATGTTGCGAGGCGCAGATGTGCGCTTTAGGTTTAAACTGCAGGAAGAAAATGTTATGCTGAATACTGTTAATATTTCGGCAATGTCACTCGCAGAAAGAAAGCGACTGTTGGCGATATTTATGGAGTGTTTTTTAGGCAGATCAAAAAACGCTGCGCAATGCAAAATATTAAATACCGATGATATAAAACTGCAATTTGATAAAAAGTATAACATCCTTACAGCTAACTCTGATGACTTTTTAATCATTGAGAACAAAGCTTTAGGCTACCGAATGAAGTACCTGTTAAACGGCTTCGCATACGACCGTTCGGGTTGGCCAAGCGTTATTACATTTGAGGGGACTTTGTTTTTTGAGGAGATGAAAGGCAACCCTCGTCAACAAAAAAAATGGGAGAACGAACGGGCGAATACCTACTTTGGCTCTGCGCCGCATTTCTATCGGTCTGTGTTTAGCAACACGTTGACCGAAAATGGGTTTGTTACCTACCAGATGTTAAATCAAGATGCGCTTAAAATTTACGGGGAAAAGTTGAAAAAAATCCCCGAGCCATATTTTCAACCCCTTAAATCGTTAGATAGATTTATTGGCCAAGTAGACGATGATTTTAAATCGCTCAATATAGGTTTGTTGAGGAAGGATTCTACCAACTTATATGTAGTTTATACGCCTAAAAAAGAACCGGGCGATTTTTTAGGGCTGGGTGCAGTTGTTCAACGCTTCTTTAAGATGCCTTCAGGTCAGGCATCCATTATAGTCCCTCTTCAGGATAGTTTATTGATAAGCAAAACCGGTGATGCCAGTCCGGTTAGAAATATAATTTATTCAGGCTACTGGACTTGGGGACAAATGTCGGCCTTTTTGCCGTCTGACTATACAATCCCGGCAGGGATTGAGCCGCCTAAAGTTAAAATTGCGGAGCCAATACCAGCTAGTATCTCCAATAAGTAGGATGTTAAGTAAAATGGGTAGTTGTAAGAGTTTATAGCCACCATAAAAAATATGAGAAAACTGTTTTACTTTTTATTGTTATTGGTTTGTGTTAGCGCTAAAGCCCAGCAAACCTATACCATAACGGGTGTAATTACCGATGATAAAGATGCGCCCATTCCCGGCGCTACCGTTTTTATAGGCGACTCACAGAAAGCTACCGCGACCGACATTGACGGCAAATTTACTTTGCGGCAGGTGCGCCCAGGTAAATATAACCTTGTTGTTAAAATGATAGGCTATGTTATTACCAGCCATGAGTTTACACTTCAGAATAAGGATTTAAAATTTAGGGTGAAGCTACCGGAAGACAATTTATTGCTTAATACAGTGAATATTTCGTTTATATCAAAGTCGGATAGAGAAAAATATATCGAAACCTTTAAGCGCTGTTTTTTTGGTACGTCAGACGATGCCCGAGATTGTAAAATACAAAATGCCGATATAATAAAGTTTAATTATAACACAGCGAGTGGTGTGCTGAGAGCCAGTACAGATGATTTTTTAATTATAGAGAATAGGGTTTTAGGATACAGAATAAAGTACCTGCTTAGTAATTTTAGTTATGATAGCGAAAACCCTGATGGGATAGTGTCATTTGCAGGAAGGCTATTTTTTGAAGATCTACCGGGCGATGCACGCCAGAAAAAAAAATGGGAGGAAGCAAGAGTAGATGCCTATCTGGGTTCTCTTCCCCATTTTTTCTGTGCATTATATAATGATGAGTTAGAAAAAAACGGTTTTGTGGTTTATCAAATGCTCAATCAGCAAGCGCGAAATACATATGCCCGGAAACGCCAACCGATACCGCCAACGTATAGTAAACCATATACATCATTAGCTAGATTAGTTGCCGATGTAAACGACGGACTTAAAAAGCTTGATTTGAGTTTATTAAAAAAAGATTCTACAGAACTGTACATTGTATACAGACCTAAACCGGAGCCTAAAGATTTTTTTGTGCGTGGAGCTATGATTGATCGTTTTTTTAGAAGGAAGAGTGGTCAATTGTCGCTAATAAGACCTGTGCAAGACAGCGTTCTAATTAGCCGGAACGGCGACTTAAGCCCCTCTAATAGCATGATAAAAGGGGGCTTTTGGGCCTGGGGGCAAATGACAAGTTTTATTCCTTCAGACTATACATTACCCGGCTGGGTTCAGCTTGATAAAGACGGAAAGTTATTGAAACAGTAGAAGAGTATGAAAGGCGGAATTATAATTTAGCCTTCGCTGCCCGCATAAACTTGCTGGCAAATACAAAATCATTTAGCTCTTTGTTATCTGTATGGGCAATTTCTTTGTTTGAACCTTCCCACCACTTCTGGCCCTGGTTTAAAAACAGGATATGATCGCCAATGCCCATAACCGAGTTCATATCATGCGTAACTATAACGGTTATCATTTTATATTCTTCAGTTATTTCGTTTATCAGGTCATCAATAAGGATAGATGTCTGCGGATCCAGGCCGGAGTTGGGCTCATCCACAAAAAGATATTTGGGTTGCATAGATATAGCGCGGGCAATGCCTACACGTTTTTTCATCCCGCCGGACAGTTCAGACGGATACAATTTATTTTTGCCCTCCAGGTTAACCCTTTCCAGGCAAAAATTGGCGCGGTCCAATTTTTCAGCACGAGATTTATTTGTAAACAGATTAAGCGGAAACATGATGTTTTCTTCTACTGTCATGGAATCAAACAGCGCCGAGTTTTGAAACAACATGCCTATTTCTGTACGTATGGGTACACGTTCTTCAAAACTCATTTCGGTGAAGTTTTCGCCGTTAAACAGCACCTGGCCCTTGGTAGGTTCGTGCAAGCCAACAATGCATTTAAGCAGTGTGGTTTTACCTGATCCTGATCCGCCTATGATGAGATGGTTTTTGCCGGGTTCAAATTTGGCGCTTATGCCTTTTAGTACCTCGTTTTCGCCGAATGTTTTATAAATATCCTTTACCTCTATCATAATAACATACTGGAAACTATAAGGTCGGCAAATAACACCATCACACAGCTGTATACCACACCACGGGTGGCAGACTGGCCTACCTCTAAAGCGCCACCCTCGGTATAAAAGCCGTTATAACAGCAAATAGAGGTAATTAAAAAGCCATAAACAATTGATTTTACAGCGCAAACCGTAACAATAATGGGGTTAAAATCAGACTGCAAGCCGGTAATAAAATCAGACGGAGAGATATCGCGGGTAATAACGCAGGCTAAGTAACCACCGCACAAGCCTAAGCCCACCGAAACTATGATTAACAAAGGAATCATGGAGATGCCGGCAATAACTTTAGGCGCTATCAAAAAGCCGGGTGCGTTTACGCCCATAATTTCCAATGCATCTATTTGTTCTGTAACGCGCATGGTGCCAATTTGCGATGCCATGCTTGAACCTACCCGGCCTGCAAGTACTAAAGCGGATATAGTGGGGCTAAACTCAAGAATGGTTGAGTCGCGCGAGATGCCGCCTGCCACGGTATCAAGCACCAGCGGATTGGAAAGTTGGAAAGCCACCTGTATGGTAGCCACTGCGCCTATAAAAACAGATATTATGGCGATAATGCCTAACGAGCCAATACCTACCGATACCATTTCTCGCATTACCTCGGTCCAGTATACACTGAATTTTTCGGGCTTTTTAAAACTTAATCGTAATAAGATGATGTATCTGCCTAAGCTGTAAAACATATTAATATATAAAGCCGGTTAAAAATACATTTTTGCTTTGAGCTCCCGCACAAGGCTGTGTATAAATTGAATGTTAACCGTAATGTTAACGGAAATTAATAGGGATTGTTTATGTTGTATATAGATATTAAATATAGTTAATCAGACGAGTCGCCAAGGACAAAATTAACGGGAACAGTATATTGCGCCCGTACAGGTCTGCCATTTTGTATTCCTGGCTTCCATTTTGGAGAATCTTTTATAAGTCTTAATGCCTCCTCACCCAAACTTTTGAAGGTGCCGATACTATTTTAAAATCCGTTAGCGAACCGTCCCTTTCTACAACGAATGAAATATATGCCTTTCCTTGTATGTTATTTTCTCTCTCGTAAGGGGGGTATTTTATTTTTTTATACACATATTGGCCGAAAGGTTCAAGTCCGCCGGGAAATTCAGGGGCCACCTCTACCGGAACAAAGGATGAATCGGAGTTTGCAGCCAAATTAACCATACTATAGGCTGTGTTTATTAACATGCCATTTTTATAAATCTCCTTTCCATTAGATACAAGCCATTCGCCATCCCGCATCCCTTTTTTTACTAAACCTTTACCTAAAGTGGTTTTAAACAACCCATCAAATTCCAGCCATTCGCCATTGCCATTCTCTGCTAATACTGTTCCGGTAGAATCTTTGCACGCAAGCAGAAATACTTTATTCTTTTCGTGTTTTCTCAGCGAATAGAATTTTCCATTTGGATAATAAGACAGTTCATCTCCTACAGGTTGTCCATTTTGAACAGTAACTGCACTCTGGCGTTTACCATCAGGAAAAAATCGAAGATATAACCCTTCCATTATCAAAGGAAATTTGTTGGTGCGTGATGCGGCGACCAATTTCTGTTTGCCGTTAGGATAATATTCAAGAACCGGAAAAAGT
>CAMLFI010000076.1 GCA_946479225.1 uncultured Mucilaginibacter sp.
CATTCTTCTAAACCGGCAAGTATTTTATTCACTTCAATCAAAAAATACCTGCCAGCGTCGGTTAGCATTACCCTTTTATTGCTTCTGTTAAACAGGCGGGCACCTAATTCATCCTCCAATTCCTTTATCTGCCTGCTTAACGGTGGTTGAGAAATAAAAAGGGCGTTAGCGGCGTTCCTGAAATGCAGGTGTTCTGCTACAGTTTTAAAGTAAATGAGGTGGCGAATTTCCATTTTAATGATACTTAATAGATATCAGTTATTGATAAAATTGATATTTTTCAAATATCATTAAAGCATTTAGCTTTGGCGATATAAACACGACAATATGAGCACAGACTATTCAAGAAAAGCAGGGAATGATGAAATAAGGCATCGTTTTGATAACGATGTTGAACGATTTTCGAATTTAGATACGGGACAACTTACCACTATAGACGCTCCGCTTACCATGGAGTTATGTACTGAGGCCGCTAAATACATCAATCCGAATGCTAAAGATCTGCTTGACGTAGGGTGCGGGGCCGGTAACTATACGTTAAAAATGTTAAGCAAAATAAGCGATCTGAACTGCACACTTAATGATTTGAGCATGCCTATGCTGTTAAGAGCCAAAGAGCGCGTAAGTGCAGAAACAACGGGCGAGGTAACTATTATTCAGGATGATATGCGCAAACTAACCCTGCCTGATCATAGTTTTGATGTTATTTTGGCGGCCGCAACGCTTCACCATTTGCGGGATAATGCGGATTGGGAAGCTGTATTTACCAATATGTACCGCATGCTTAAGCCCGGTGGCAGTTTTTGGATATCAGACCTGATAACGCATTACTCTGAACCTCTTAATCGTTTGTTCCAACAAAGATACAGCGATTACCTGGACACCCTTGGCGGACCGGAATATCGGAAGAAAGTATTAGACTATGTTGCTTATGAGGATACGCCCAGATCAATAAACTACCAAACCGTCCTGTTAAAAAAAGTTGGATTTAAGCAGGTGGAGGTATTACATAAAAACTCATACTTCGCTGCTTTTGGCGGGGTTAAGTAAGTTGGTAGATCATAGTTCATGGATGATAGTTCATGGTTGTTTTGGCATTCATATCTGATCTGGCATTTCTAACTATTGGCTATGAACCATGAACTATGATCTATCAACCAAGAACTATGAAGTAACAAACAAAATTCCCATCTTCGGGCACGAAAAAAAGAAACACAATGATCAACGTAAACGAATATTTTGGCGGTACTGTAAAATCACTCGCCTACACATCGGCCGAAGGAAAATCAACCATTGGCGTAATTGAAAGCGGAGAATATGAATTTGGCACATCAAACCACGAAACCATGGTGGTAATTGAAGGCGAACTAATAGCATTACTTCCCGGCGAAACCGAGTGGAAAAGCTTTACAAACGGCCAGTCGTTTGAGGTGCCTGCCAATTCATCATTTAAAGTAAAAACCGCTACCCAGAGTTCATATCTGTGTAAATACAAATAAAGACAGTTGACGATGTAATTTTTGTCGCACATTTTAATCTAAATACAACAGGGGTTATTAACTTACCTGTTTAAAATTAAAAATTACATCAATGGATACTTCATTAGTTACTACAGCTAACTCGCTTGAGGGTTACAAAATTGTTAAACAATTAGGCGTTGTACGCGGTGTTACCGTACGCAGCCGCAGCGCGCTTGGCAATATTGCAGGCGGTTTTCAATCGCTGTTTGGTGGCAGGCTTTCTATCTACGTAGAACTTTGCGAAAATACCCGCCAGGAAGCTTATCAGTTGCTGATAGAGCATGCCCGGGTTATGGGAGCTAATGCTATTATAGCGATGCGATATGATGCCAACGAAATAATGCAGGGTATAACAGAAGTGCTGGCCTACGGCACAGCTGTGGTAGTTGAAAAAGAATAATCTTAAAAAACACCGGCGTTCCAAAAATTGCCGGTGTTTTTTTTCACTGTAGCCCTCAGAAGGAGCTGCTAAGTGCAACAGCTTTTGCTTTTTTTCATTGTAAATTATATTTCCGGCTGGCTGTGGCGAGCTTTATTATAGCTTCTGGTTATAATATTTACATCCAACAAGTAACTAGTTTTCCACAAATTGCAAAAAACAGCCCTAAAAGGGGTCTTTTTTAACATTTTTTTGAATAACTTTTGGCTAACAGGTTGTACATGTTAATAACAATACATTATGTTTGTACAAACAATTATTACCTACAAGAGTTAAACTTTTTTAAAACAATTAAAAACTTATCATGGCAACACCTACAAGTGGCGGCATTACCGCCTATTCAGTGAAGACAAAAACCAAGAATGTACCAATGATCAATCCTGTTATTGATGTAAAATCAGGCAGGTACATTGCAACAGGTACTGATGGTTCAGGAAACAAAATGGCTGCAATAATGAGCAAAGCTACAGCAGAAGGCCATATCAGCAGTGGTGCCGCCAAAAAAGGAAGCGGCTGGTAAACAAAATTTACCGCTAAGCCAAAAGGCATCAAGGCAGAATTCTTAATCAGAATTCTGCCTTGTTTTTTTACCGAATTTTCTTTTTTGCAACATGCTCCTCAAAAAGTTACGCAACATTGCATACTATAATTTGTAAAAAAATGTTAAAATAGCATGTTTTAACACCTGCCCGGTGTAACTTATCTATATTTAACCAGTTTTATTCGTCAAATTGCAAAATGAACCTTAAGAGATTTACTTTTTCACTGTCGCTGTTTTTGGTAGCCGCTTTATCGGCATTTTCGCAAACCGATTCAATTCCTTTAAAAACAATTGCACAAAAAACCGCCGAATACAATGGTGCATACCCGGTGGAAAAGGTTTACCTGCATTTTGATAAACCATACTACGCTGTGGGCGACACTATTTGGTTTAAAGCCTACGTTACAACTGATAGTTACGGCGATTTAAAGCAACGGGTGCCTTCTACCCTAAGCAATGTTGTGTATGTTGATGTAATAAATAAAGACACTGTTGTGCAAAAGCTAAAATTAGCCGTTACCAAGGGTGTGGCCTTTGGTAATATAGGTATAACTAAATTGCGGTATAAGCAAGGGAACTACCAAATAAGGGCCTACACTAAATGGATGCGTAATTTTGATGCGGCCTACTTTTTCGACAAAACAATAAGTATAGGCGACGCGATCAATAAAAATATTCTTACAAATATTTCACTAACATCATCTGCACAAAATAACACGGCGAAAGTAATGGCACGCCTTAATTACCGCAATATTGACGGTAGCGCCATTGCCGGCAAAAAGGTAAGCTGGAAAGTGCAGACGAAAAGTGATGAAGTATTAGAAAAAGGCAAGGCTACAACTGACGCTAATGGTTATATAAACGTAAGCTTCAATACCAGTAAAATCTCTGAACTATCAACAAGCGATCTGATTACCGAAATAGACGCAAACCCAAAGGAGATAACCAACCAATTTTCGTTAAAAGGCACCGCGGCCCCAATGGATGTTCAGTTCTTTCCGGAAGGCGGCGAACTAATTGAAGGCGTGGCGGGCAAAGTAGCCTTTAAAGCCATAGCGCCAAGCGGTATGGGTGTAGATATTAAAGGCACAATTGTCGATAACAGTGGTGCTACGGTTGCCAATTTTTCCTCGCAGCATTTAGGTATGGGCACACTTACTCTCACTCCTGCTGCAGGTAAAACCTATAAAGCTATTGTAACATTTGCCGATGGATCTAAAAGTACTTACGATCTGCCCAAGGCAAGCGCTCAGGACATTACTATAAACGTGGTAACTGTATCGCCGCAGCGTATAGTGATAAACTTGTTATGCAATGATGCCTATCTTCAAAAAAACAGGGGTAAACACTTCTACATTGTCGCCCAAAATGGGCAAGCTATTTTTTATGCAGCACAAACAACAGCCGGGTTAAACGCTACTACATACCCTTTATCAATAACTAATAAATTACCATCAGGCGTGGCCAAAATAAGCGTTTTGAGTAGCAACGGCGATGCCTTGTCAGAGCGACTTGTTTTTATTAATAAGCCCGACGACCAACTATCGCTTACGCTAACTACCCCGAAAACTGTTTACACAGGTCGCGATAACGTAGTAATGAACGTATCTGCAAAAAATGTGGATAAGCCTGTGGCTGCCGACTTGTCGGTTACAGTGATTGATGAAACCAAGGTACCGTATGATGAAAGTTCTGAAACAACCATTTTAACTCATTTGCTATTAACTTCTGATCTGAAAGGGTATATAGAAAAGCCTAATTATTATTTTAACAACCCAACAGATCAAACCAATTCTGATCTGGATGCTTTGATGCTTACTCAAGGATATAGGCGAATTGTATATAAAGATATTGCTGCTAATAAATTACCTCCGGGTATAAAATTTCAACCGGAAGACGGTATAACCATATCCGGTAGCTTGCGCACATCGTCGGGTTTGCCGATAAACCGTGGAAATGTTAACCTAGAAATAAAGGACAGGCGTTTATCAGTAAATACAACCACCAACACTGTTGGAGAGTTTACTTTCTCTAAGCTATATTTTCCCGATTCGTTACAAGCTGTTGTAAGCGCTAAAGGGAATGCCAACAGCGGGAACTATATGATATTAGTAAACCATGATTCTTTTCAGCCTATCACTGCAAGTATTAACGCGCCTGCAGCATTTATAAACATAGATAGTGCGATGCGTCCGTATTTGCTGAACAGCAAAAAGATTGCTGATAACTCGCGCGTATTAGGAGAGGTAACCGTACGTTCTACTGCAGTGTCAAAAGTTCAAAAAGCCAGTCACACAGATAATTCGTCGCTTTCGGGGTTAGCTTTAATGGCAGATCATACGCTTGATGGTGCCATGTTTGCCGCTTGCGCCACTTTGTCTGACTGCCTGCAAGGCATGGGCGGATTAACTTTTGACATGCAGACTCAAAGTTTGCAGATTAATCGTTACGTTATGCAGGGCGACAAACGACCGGTAGCCATCTACCTAAACAACACAATGGTTGATTTTAATACCTTGCGCACCATTGATCCTAAAACGGTTGAGTCTGTAGAGGTTTTTTTAAATGATGGCGTTAGCAGTATTAACCGCATGAGCGGTACAAACGGGGTTGTTGTTGTTAACTCTAAAAAGATTGAAAGAGTTAAAATGTCCAAAGACCAAATAGCGGCTGCATTGGACGATCTTATGCCTGCCAACAGCGGCGTTAAAATAAAGCCCAGCGGTTTTAGCGCAGCACGAACCTTTTACAGTCCACGTTATGATGTATCAAAAGACTCGGCTATTGGCGGCGATTTACGTACCACTGTTTATTGGAACCCAAGAGTAAATACCGACGCCGCTACAGGAGCCGCCACATTTGACTTTTTTAATGCAGACGGAAAAGGAAGTTACAGGGCTATAATTGAAGGATTTGACGCCGACGGAAACATCGGTCGGGCGGTTTATCGGTATAAAGTTCAATAGATATTGTTTATAACAGTAAGGGTTTATGCTCTTACTGTTATAATTCTGCTACTCTTGCAGGCTTCACATCTACGGTTTCCCATACTCCCTGGGTAACATAGGGCTCGGCGCTTTTCCAGGCATTTAATTCTTCTTCTGTTTCAAACTGAAGAAACATCACAGAACCTACAGCATTTCCTTCTTCATTTAAAATAGCAGCAGCACTTATTAGGTTGCCTGCAGCTTTGGTAGCGCGGGCAAAATCAAGATGATGAGGCCTTACGTTTAGCCGGCGCTGTACAGCGCCCTCATCCGTAAAATCATATCCGGTTACAATATATTGCATGTTAATTTTATTTAAGCTATTGTTGTGAACAAACCAAAGCTTTAAGGTGTTTTTATTAAAGCAATATTAAAATAAATAGTGTAATAATTACAATATTTGCCTGCCCCAAACAAAACACGGTAAATGAATAACGATCTGTCTCAAAAATTTGTCCAAATTTATCAAAAAGAAGCCCTCAATGCCTTCTTTGCTCCCGGTAGGGTAAACCTTATAGGCGAGCATACTGATTACAATGGCGGCCTTGTATTGCCCTGCGCCGTTGAATTTGGCACTACGCTTTATACGGCACCTAACAATGACAATGTATTGCGTTTAAGAAGCCTCAATTTTAATGATTTTACAGAAATTCCATTGCAGGCCGGTTACACTAAGAATGGCGATAACTGGTATAACTTTCCGTTAGGAATAGCCGACTATTTTTTAAAAGACGGCCACCAGCTACAAGGGCTTGATATGCTTTATTTTGGCGATATACCTATCGGGTCAGGGCTCTCCTCATCGGCTTCAATTGAAGTTGTAACGGCATACGCTTTTAACGAATTGTTTAATGCCGGCTACTCAAAACTTGATCTGGTTAAGTTATCAAAAGCTGTTGAGAACAATTTTATAGGCGTAAACAGCGGAATAATGGACCAGTTTGCTGTAACCTTTGGCGAAAAGGATAAGGCCATGGCCATAAGCTGCGATACATTAGATTATGACCTGGTGAGCGCTAACCTGGGCGAATATGTTTTGGCGGTTATAAACACCAATAAATCCAGAAAACTGGTTGAATCAAAATACAACGAACGCGTACAGGAATGTGCAGCGGCTTTAGAAGCTTTACGGCAGCGGCTGGATATAGATGACCTTTGCGATATTGATGTTGCCACTTTTGTAGAAAACGAACACCTTATAACCGATAAATTGGTACTTAAACGCGCCAGGCATGTTATTGAGGAGAACGAGCGTGTTAAAACAGCTGTAAGCGTTTTATCAAAAAACAGTTTAACGGAATTTGGTGAACTAATGTACGCTTCGCACGACTCGCTACGCAATCTTTACGAAGTGAGTGGCATTGAGTTGGATACTATTGTGGATTATGCACAAACCAACCCCAACGTAGCCGGTGCACGTATGACGGGTGCAGGTTTTGGCGGCTGCGCAATAGCATTGGTTAAAAAGGATAGTTTTGACAGTTTCGCCGAGGAGGTAGTTACCTATTACACAAATAAGATAGGGTACGCTCCTACTGTTTATCAGCAAAGCGTTGGCAATGGTGTAGGCAGTATCGCTATTGGTGAACAAAAACCAAATAATTCCTGATATCCGCACATGCGTAAACTAAAATTAGATGAGCTGAACAGGGCGTCGGTATCCGAGTTTAAAACACAGCAAAAACTACCTGTTGTAGTTGTGTTAGATAACGTGCGCAGCATGCATAACATTGGCTCTATATTCCGCACAAGTGATGGCTTTGCTGTTGAAGCGGTATGCCTTTGTGGAATATCTGCTCAGCCGCCTCATCGCGAAATAGAAAAAACGGCTTTAGGTGCCACTCAATCTGTCGACTGGAGTTATTATGTTAATGTTGCAGATGCGATTACACAGTTAAAGAACGACGGATACCGTATTATTGCCATAGAGCAAGCCGAAAACAGCACCATGCTGAACGAGTTTACGCCTGCCGCAAGTGAAAAATATGCTTTGGTATTCGGCAATGAGGTAAATGGCGTGAGTGACGAAGTAATGGGAATAGCCGATGGTTGCATTGAGATACCACAATTTGGCACCAAGCACTCCTTTAACATAGTAGTTTCGGCAGGTATAGTACTATGGGATTTTTTTGCTAAATTAAACTTGAAAGAGTAAAATATATTGTTTCCTATCTTACGAAGGGGCTTAAAATAATAACATGAGCGATCTGGCAAAAAAACTAAAAATGAAACCGGGAAGTACCTGGCTACTTTTTAATGCCCCTGCAAATTATCCTGCCTTGCTCGACCCGTTGCCCCAAAACATTATTATTAAATATAAACCCGACGGCGAATTGGACGGCGCACAGGTATTTGTTAAAAGCACCGCAGAGCTTATTGCATCTTTACAAGTGGTTGCAAAGTTATTGAAGCGCGAAGCGGTTTTCTGGATAATGTACCCCAAGAAAAATTCGGGCGTGGAAAGCGATCTTGAAATGATGAGCAATTGGGACGTATGTAAAAAATATGGCCTACGCCCGGTAGCCTCGGCGGCCATTGATCAAACCTGGACCGCACTTAGATTAAAGCCTTTTGATGAGGTAAAAATATCCGAAGGAAGCAGTCAAAGTATCCGCCAAAACGAGTATTTAGCTTATATTGATGTTGATAACAAACAAATAACGCTGCCACTTATCATGGCCACTGCCCTTGAAAAGCACCCCGAAGCATTTGACTTTTACAACCGGCTCTCTTATACCAATAAAAAAGAGTATGTACTTTGGATACTAACAGCAAAGCAGGAGAAGACGCGCGCAGAACGACTTTTAAAACTGGTAGAGAAGTTAAAGCAAGGCAGAAAAAATCCATCAGAGAAGCCTGCCTGATATAACCCTGGCTATTGCCGGGGTATTTTTTTAGGGATATATTTGCAGCCCATCTTCCGGGGATGAACGTATGTGTATGAAAAAAATCTTCTTTATTTTATTGGTCGCTTTAGCTGGCTGTAGTTCTAACAAACCAACAGAACCATATAGCATAACAAATGTAGCTAAAACTGCTGATGGCGCTAAAATGGATGTACAACTGAAGGGTCGCATCGGCAAGCAGCAAATGTTAGATATAGCCGGTAACATACGTAACGACAGCGCCCAATACGCAGCCTTGGAGCTTAATTTTTTACTGCCCGGCAACAGCTACAAAAACACAGGCGGCGTTATAGTTTACGCCATAGCAGGCTACCCTAAGCCGGGCGTAGTTACAAAGAAAGACACTATTCGCGACTATGATAATAAGTTAATGAATTTTGAATTTATTGGCTTTACACCCGAAGCAGCTCAGCACCTGCTCTCGCTTAGTCCACAGGAAATGGTAGGCAAACACATTGCGGGCAAATTTATTGATGATGCCGCGGGTACTATCAGCATTATTTATGATGATAAAAAAGAAGGACAATATTATATCATTGAACTTGACGGGGAGGGAAACGTAACTTCAAAAGTACAACCATTAGCTGTTACTCATAATGGTGTAAAAAAGTTGGTGGTAAGTCCGCGTGGTGATTTTATGACTTTAAAAGACAGCACCCTTACTATGTTTAGTATTGATGAACCTGAAAAGCCTTTTAGAAGTATAAAAGAAGGGATTTAAGCGTCAATCACCAAAAACAACTTGCCGTAATTCTGCTGAGATCTCCTCGGTTACTCTGACAATATTAGCGGTAGTATTGGTATTGTTGATGATGATCTTGTGGCACTCGTCTTTATAAGGCAACAGATACTCATTATAAGCCGGTACAACGTGATGTATCCATTTATACATAACATCATCGTTTGAGTAGCCGCGTTCCAGCAGATCGCGTTTAAGGCGGCGTTCCAGGGCAGTAGCTTCATCCGCATCAACAAATATTTTCATATCTATCAAATCGGCTATTCCCTTAAAGTGCATTA
>CAMLFI010000077.1 GCA_946479225.1 uncultured Mucilaginibacter sp.
TTTCACACCTCTTAAAAACTCCTCAATACCCATACGTTTTTTGCCTTCTAACTGCACGTCGGTAACTAATACATAACCATCTTGCGCAGCAAATTTAAGGTAAGTTTTGTTGTCGGTTAAAAAGCCGCCCGGTTGTATGCCGGGTTGTGATGGTTGCGTTTCCGCGCGGAAGATCTTAAAGGTTTTCCCGTTTAACGTAGTGTAGGCGCATGGCGAAGGGCTAAGGCCGCGTATAAGATTGTAAATGTTTTCTGAGGGCTGGTTCCAGTCTATCAGGCCATCCGTCTTGCTTAATTTAGGAGCAGTCTTAAGTTCAGTGTCATCGGTTAACAAGGCAGATTGCGGATGCTGGTTGTAGCGGCCGCTCTCTATAGCTTTTACGGTTTTTACCAACAAAAGCGGGCCTTTATTCATCAGCCTGTCGTGTAGTTCGCCGGCTGTTTCGTGCCCGGTAAGCGTAACTTTCTCGGTGAATAATATATTGCCCGTATCAATTTCGTGTTTAAGAAAAAATGTAGTTACACCACTTTCTTTTTCGCCATTTATTAACACCCAATTTATAGGTGCGGCGCCGCGGTATTGTGGCAATAGGGAAGCATGTAAATTGATAGTGCCTTTTGATGGCATTGTCCAAACTTCTTCGGGTAACATTCTAAATGCTACCACTACTTGCAAATCGGCGTCAAGTGCTTTTAACTCCTCTAAAAACTTAGGGTCTTTAAGGTTTGTGGGCTGTAATACTTTTAAACTATTGGCTATAGCAAACTTCTTTACAGGCGACTCGCTAAGTTTCTGCCCCCGACCCGCAGGCTTATCTGGCGCTGTTACAACGCCAACAATATTAGAACCTGACTGCAGCAATTCATCCAGCGAGGGAACGGCGAATTGGGGGGTGCCCATAAATACAATTTTCATATTGATAATAGCGATGTGATGTTACCTGTAAAACTAAACTTTGTAAATAACTTACTATATAAATTGTTTACAGCAACCTAAGTTTTGCTGTAAAATTACCCTTTACTGATACAACAGATACTTTTTACGCATAGCTTTAAACCTGCTCAACCCGGGTTCCCAACTACGGCGTATTTGTTGCTCTGTCATTCCCTGTTCAATTTGCTTACGCAAAGCGTCTGTTCCGGCCAATTTTGTAAAATAAGCATTGAAGAATCGCGGCTTGTCCGGAAAATCATTATACATTTTTATCAACCATGAAAGATTGATCTTTCCGGTCTTTCTTAAACTGTCAGCATTGTATTTTTTAAGATCAATGCCATAGCAGATCACATTCTTTTGCGGCGGGTCTTCGCTCATGCCCGCGATGCTTACAGGTTTAAACGAATAACCGTATTTCCCTTTAAACGATGGATGCCCAATGACTTGGAAAGGTTCCATAGTTCCTCTGCCTAAACTTAATGTAGTGCCTTCAAACAGGCAAACACTGGGATAAAGCAGTATAGATTGATAAGTATTTAAGTTGGGCGACGGGTTTGCCGGCAATTTGTACGGCATGGAATGGCTGTAATTATTCATTTTTATAATTTTCAGCTTGCATTTTACACCCTTATTTAACCAGCCCTCTCCGTTTATCATTTGCGCGTATTCGGCAATGGTCATACCGTGTGCTATTGGTATGCGGTGCATGCCAACAAACGATGTATAAGCTGTATCTAATATTGGGCCGTCTATTGTAAGACCGTTCGGGTTTGGCCTGTCAAGCACCAATAGCTCAATATTGTTTTCGGCGCAAGCTTCCATTACGTAGTGCAAGGTGGAGATATAGGTGTAAAATCTTGCGCCAACATCCTGAATATCAAAAACTAAAAGATCAAGGCCTTTTAAATCAGCAGGCGTTGGTTTATAATGTTTGCCGTAGAGCGATATTACAGGCAGGCCGGTTTTGGCATCCACATCATCCCCAACAATAGCGCCGTTGCTGGCGTTTCCCCTAAATCCGTGTTCCGGACCGAAGATCTTTTTTATCTTAATACCAAGCGTCAGCAGGCTGTCAACCGTAGTTGTTTGGCGCGTACCAATAACCGATGTTTGATTAACCACCATGCCGATATTTTTTGCCTTAATATAGGGAAAATACAGCGGAATACGGTCGGCTCCGGTAATAATTTTTTTTGTAGTATCTGGTTTTACAGATTTGCCCGCAAATGTGCAGTTAATTTGCAGTGTTGCCATGAAAAGCAGCAGGGCGGCGGGGAATGTTAATCGAAAAAATGATTTTATCCTTTTCATAAAAATATATACCTGCGCCATTTAAAAGTACCATTTTAGGCGGTAAAAACCGCATATTTGCGAAGTTACAAAAAAAATACTTTTCCTTGAGTTTTGCATCATTCATAGCGGGGCGAATAACCTTTAAATCAAAACGTACATTTTCAAAACTGATTGTGCGCATAGCCATTATTGGCATTATGCTGGGTTTAGGGGTGATGATACTATCATTAGCAGTAGTGCGGGGCTTTAAGCGCGAGATACGCGAAAAGGTAAGGGGTTTTGATGGCGATATGAAGGTGATAAAATACGATCTGAACACCTCATTTGAAAATTCGCCGTTTTTTAGGGATAGGCTTTTAGAACGAAAGATCCTTAGAACAAGTCCCGTTGAGTACATAGCTCCATATGCAACCAAACCGGGTATCATCAAATTCTCGGGCGAGATTGAAGGGGTTATATTAAAAGGGGTTGATAGAACTTATAACTGGAAGTTTATTAAGAGCTGTTTAGTAGCCGGCGATATAATCGATTTTACTGATTCTGTAGCTGCCCGTAGACAGTTAATGATATCGCAAACCACGGCCCACCGTTTACGACTAAAGGTAGGGGATAAGGTGATTATATATTTTATGCAGGATCCGCCAAGGCCTCGCCCGTTTAAAGTTGTAGGTATTTACGACACCAGTATTCAGGAGGTAGATAAAACCTATGTAATAGGCGATCTTTCCGTAATACAGCGGCTTAACGACCAACAACCCGATGAGATAGGGGGATATGAGCTTAGGATAAAGGATTTTGATAACCTGGATACTGTTGCCGGCCAGATCAACAGTGCCTTACCTATTAACCTGAAACTTACCACCATTACCGAGAACTATGCAAACATATTCGATTGGCTGCAGATATTGGATGTTAATGCGCAGGTTATGTTGGTGCTGATGTTGCTGGTAGCCGTAATTAATATGATATCGGCCTTGCTGATAATGATATTGGAGCGCACATCAATGATAGGTATTATGAAGGCAATGGGTACCACCAACTGGGCTATACAGAAGATATTTTTATACAACGCCTCTTACCTTATTAGTATCGGTTTATTGCTAGGCAATATTTTTGGCATAGGGTTAGGGCTTTTTCAGCATTTTACCCACTTTTTTAAGCTCGATCCCAACTCCTATTATATGACCTTCATTCCGGTAGAAATAACCTTAATGGATGTGGTATTGCTCAATATAGGAACAATGATTGTTTGCCTGTTAGTACTTATAATTCCATCGATGCTTATTGCTCGTATTACGCCGGTTAAAGCTATACGATTTAAGTAGGTGCTATTTTTTTACAAGCACATATTCAAACAGATCATTCCCGGCCGATTGGGTTAATTTAAAATCGCTGCCGTTAAATATATAGCTGTAAGTTCCGTGCAAATAAGCCTTTGTATCCGTTACTGTTGTTGGGTAATTGGGGTCGTCAAATTCAATTGAAGTCTCGTTTCCTAAAAACTCTCCACTGCTATTTACATGTACAGCATTTGCATCGCTTGTAACTGTAAAGCCGGTGATTGCCATAACCAGTTGGATATTTGCGGTAGTAATGTCTTTCGCCAACGTAGTCGGATCGGTATGTGTTTTTGTAAATTTACCGGTAAATGTGCCGTATGGAACCAGCGGCTGATAGTTTTGATCGTTGTTGATTTTTGTACAGCCTGCCATAAATATTAATAAAGGCAATAAATAAATTAGCTTTTTCATGTCGTCTTTTATTAGTAACTTATAAAATTAAAACAATTATTGTTTCTTGGCTTCCTCCCAAAAAACATCCATTTCGGCAAGACTCATATCCTGTAACTGCCTGCCGTTTTCGGCTGCTTTGGCCTCCAGGTACTGAAACCGTTTAATAAACTTACGGTTTGTTTTCTCCAACGCGTCTTCCGGATTTATGTTAATAAAGCGGGCATAATTAATGAGCGAGAACATCAGATCGCCAAATTCACTTTCGGCTTTGTCGTGGTCTATTGTGCTATTGTCTTCGGCGTTAAATTCATTTTTAAACTCCTGCATCTCCTCCTCAACCTTTGCCCAAACCTGGCTTTTCTCCTCCCAGTCAAATCCAACACCGCGGGCTTTTTCCTGTATGCGCGATGCCTTTACCAACGCGGGCAGTGATGCCGGAACGCCACCCAATACCGATTTATTTCCCTCTTTAAGCTTTATCTGTTCCCAGTTGCGTTTTACGTCGTTCTCGTCATTTACCTCCACGTCGCTATAAATGTGGGGGTGGCGGTTTATCAGCTTATCGCATATTCCATTCAATACGCCTGTAATATCAAAGTGGTTGCCTTCTGATGCTATTTTGGTATAAAACACCAAGTGCAGCATAATATCGCCCAGTTCCTTCTTAATCTCGGGCATATCACCTGCCAATATTGAGTCAGACAACTCATAAACCTCTTCAATAGTTAAATGGCGCAGGCTTTCTAATGTTTGCTTCCTGTCCCAGGGACAGTTAAGGCGAAGATCATCCATTATGGCAAGCAGGCGCTCAAAAGCGGTAGCAGGTGTTGATGCAGTAACAGGAGGTATTAGTGGCATGTTTTTAATGTGCAAATGTGTTATTAATGTCCAGATATGCAGATGTGCAAATGTGCAGATTTTATTGGATTATTAGCAATGGACGTGTGTTTCTCAACTGCCCGTCCCCGCATTTTTACATTAGCATATCTAACCCATCTGCACATCTTCACATTTGCACATCTGCATATCGCACTGCTCTCAGCATCTCTCTTTTCCCCGGTGCGCCGGGTACTTTTTGTACTTGTAGCGTCATTGCCTTGAGCATGCGTTTAAGGTTGCCGGTTATGGCATAAGTAACAAACACGCCGCCCGGTTTCAGAAATTGTATGGTATGGCCAATGGCTTCCTCGTTCCACATTTCGGGTTGGTGAGCAGCGGCGAAGGCATCGAAATAGATGACGTCAAACTGCGCGTCGCTTACAAAATCTGTTAGTTGGCAGTGGGCACTTTGCAGTTGGCAGTCGGAGTTGATCTGTACAGGTTGTTGTAATGATGCGGTATAGTTAGCCATAAACCCATCCCATATAGCAGGTTGCACGTATTGCTGATAACCCGTACTGCTTATCATTTCCTGACTTAACGGATAGGCCTCAATACCGGTATAGTTTAACTGTATCTTGTTTTCGGTGCAATAATCGGCGGTGAGCAGAAAATTAAGACCGGTACCCAGTCCGACCTCTAAAACAGAAACTGTAGTTGCCCCGGTTTCGCCGATAAAATACTCCAAACCAGCCTTTAGGAACACGTGCTTGCTCTCTTGCAGTGCACCGTGGCGCGAGTGATAATTCTCGCCAACCTGTGGGTTAAATATGGTGTTGGAGCCGTCGGCAGTGGCAACTATTTTTAGGTCGGGTGTCATTAAAGGCAAAGATAAGATAGAATAACCGGGTGTTGCAGAAAATATATGTTCCCTGGTTTTAAAAAATGTAAATTGCTGAATTACAAACAATTAACATTTTAAGATACAGCAACATAGTCGTCGGAGTGATTAGCTATAAAGTTATTATAAATATCTGATTGTAAGATTGTTACAAAAACTGAAAATCGACCAAAAACGACAAAAACGACAAAAACTGCAACACTTTTGCAACACTCGTTTTTTAAAAAATAACACTACACTTTGTATTACTATAAATTTAGTTATAAATTAGTATTGCCAATTTTAAATTATGAAATTAATACTAACCACCCTTCTGCTTTTAACAGCCATTTCTCTTCATGCTCAAAAATTACCACAAGTGCAGCAGGCAAGTTTGCGTGCACCCGCAAATGTTAAAATTGACGGTAAAGCGGATGAGTGGAATAACAAGTTCCAAGCGTACAATAGAAGCACAGACTTTTATTACACACTTGCTAACAACGATGAAAAGTTATATTTGATTATTCAAGTCACTGATCGTTATGTATTTAACAAAATAATTGAAAAAGGCATTACATTTTCTCTTAAAGATCGCAATCGCGGCAATAGCATAAGTTTTACCTTTCCTTACTACATCAATAATAGTAAAAGACAGCTTTCCCTGGATTTAAAAGGCGATATGAACCATTCGGGTAACAAAGCTACCGATGCCGAGATAGCAGAAAACAATAAACTCCTTAGAGAAAAGCACAGGTTTATTAAAGTTGAAAGTATTCCGGGCATTGAGTCGTTAATATCCATCTATAACGAAAATGGTATTGAAGTGGCCGAGTTATTCGACAACAACAAAACATATACATTAGAAATGGCCATAAATTTCAAACTTATTGGGGCTTCACCAAAAAACGAGAACAAAATTTCATACCAATTAAAAGTAAATCCGATACCTGGTCACGAAATTTCTAGTTCGAGCATTATCACTAGTAGCGGTAAACCAGCATCCCCCGAAGAAATGGGGCAACTGAATATCCTCTTGGCTAAAATGTTTGGTGGCTCAGATTTTTGGGGCGAATACACTTTAGCCAAATAAAATATAAAAAGTTAAAAAAATTCCAGAAAAACTGATAAAACAGTTGTATAACTGAAAAATTAGTTTTACGTTTGGTTTATGTAAGCGATACCTAAACTCGCCGTAACCAATCTAAATGATGAGATCGTTAACAACATTACTTTTAATATTAATTGCACTTAAATTGCACGCCCAAAAATTGCCCGGTGTACAACAGGCAAGCGTAAAAGCTCCGGTCAACATAAAAATTGATGGAAAGGCCAATGATTGGGGCAACAAATTTGAAGCGAGCAATTCCAACACAGACCTGCTATATACCATAGCTAATGATGATAAAAAATTATACTTGGTTGCGCAAACCACATCGCCAATTGTTATGAGCCGCATTGCCAGTGGCGGTATAAAGCTGAGTATCCAAAAAAATGGAACCAAAACAGATGCCGGCGCGCCTTTTATAAAGTTTCCGTTTTTACAAAAAGGCAAGCGGGTAAGCATCGGCTTTGTTAATATAATTGAAGATGGTAAGAACGGAATGCGGCGGGCTCCTGAACCGAAAAATGCAAAAGAGGCAGAAAAAATAAGCGACTCGTTAGCGCGGAGAAACAACAAAATACTGCTACGTGAACACAAGTGGATATACACCAGCGGTATTGCCGGAGTGGACACCTTGCTTGCCATTTATAACGAGAACGGGATACAAGCTGCAAATGCTACAAACAGTAAAAAAGCGTACACCTTTGAATTGGCAGTTGATTTAAAGCTGCTTGGATTGCAGGCTGACAAAGCCGAAAAGTTCACCTATCATATTGTTGTAAATGGCGAACCCAATAAATCTGCATCACCGTTTGGCCCTGCTGTTTTTGCAGGCGACCCGGCGCTCGCTGCACAAAATGAGGAGAGAATACGGAGAATGAACGAACAAATGGAAGCACTTTATGCTACCACCGATTTCTGGGGAGAATACACCTTAGCCAAGTAAATAATGAAAACATTACAACTACTTTTAATAGCCGCGTTGGCTTTTGCAAATGCCAACGCCCAAAAACTGCCTAACAAACAGGAAGTAAGTGTTCGCCTACTCCCAAATGTTAAAATTGACGGAAAAGCAACGGAATGGAACAACCAGTTTCAGGCTTACAATAAAACTACCGATTTTTATTATACCATAGCCAATAATAACGATGAGTTATGTTTAGTTATTCAAACCAGTGACCGTTTCGCGTTCAATAAAATTATTGACAGGGGGCTTACACTATCGGTTAAAAATCCAGTAACCGGCAAAGCTGCAAACTTCACTTTTCCTAGTGGTGTATATAATGCCATCAACGGGCTCTCCACAACGCTAAGGGACGATATACTCAGAGGCTCGCCAAAGCTTTCTGAGGCGGATATAATGGCTAATAACAAAACACTTAAAGACAGGCACAGGCTTATAAAAGTTGAAGGAGTTGAAGGGATAGATACATTAGTATCTGTTTATAATGAAAATGGCATTCAGGCGGCTGAACTGTTTGATAATAATAGAGCGTACACGTTAGAAATGGCTGTTAAACTTAAGCTGATAGGCCTTTCATCAAGTAATGGAACAAAAATCAGGTACAAGTTAAAGCTTAACCCGGCGGGAGTGCGGGCTTTTGATCCCGACCGTTACGTTATAGAAGAAGGCTTACAAATTCCGCCCGTAGAGTTTGAGAAGTTAAAAGCGGAAGTAGCTATTAGATATGCTAAAACGTTTGGCGGAACTGATTTTGAAGGCGAATATACTTTAGCAAAATAATATAAATAAGCTGCGACTTTTTAAATAGTCAGACCCGATTTCATGATAAACTAAAATTTTTTGTTGGTAGCTTGTTTTTTTACGAAACTATCGTAGATTTACGAAGTGTTCGTAAAAAACCAATTTATCACAATATATTATAAAGAACCTGAACTAAATGACACTACCGGCAATTTTTTGGGAAAATATACTTAGCAAAATAACGCTTTGTAAAAAACCTGTGAGAAACGTTAATAAATGTTAATTTAGTTGCTAACTAAAAAAATAGTTTGTATGTTAGGGTGCCAATTAAACCGAAAACAGACCAACATCTAACCTTATTATACCACAGCCCTATGAAAGGCATATATCTTACTTTATCTATATTATTACTATCGCTTAAATTATTGGCGCAAGCGCCCGGTACCCAAGGCAAGGCGGCAACGGCTAACCAGATACCCCCTGCGCTCGAATTCAGGGATGTGAGCGGGATTGTAAAGGACGAAAAGGACGAACCGGTGCCTGGAGCCGTGGTGCTGCTTAAATCGCCCTTAGATTCTGTTTTAACAACCACCAACAGCAATGGTATATTTATATTTAAGCAGGTAAAACGGGCCGGTTTTTATATTACCGTAAGCGGCGTAGGCATACCAACAACCACAAAGTTATATCGTAATAATGACCTGGCCAAGCAGATAGTGCTGGATCCTATCGAGCTAAAGCCACCGAAAGCTATTGAACTGAAGGAAGTGACAATAAATGGCGCACCTACCATTATTTATAAGCAGGACACGGTTGAATACAAAGCCAGCGATTATAAAGTGCGCGAAGG
>CAMLFI010000078.1 GCA_946479225.1 uncultured Mucilaginibacter sp.
ATTATCCCCGCCCCGGCCAAGTTTGCAAATGGTCGCACACAAATTTAAGCGTCCCGCTTAAATTGCCGACTTCGCCCGAACCCCTCCAGCCCCCGCTACAAAAAAATTTCAAGCCCAGTGTAATATTATTTGATATCAGCCACTAATCATGTAAATAGCACTTAAACAATAACAAATTGAGCATAGATTTTTACCAGACATCTATTGTACCCTTTGCAGGCATCATTATCAAAATCTGCCGAGCGTACACCAATTCGCAGGAAGATTTTGAGGATTACTACCAGGAAGTATGCCTGCAAATTTGGCGAAGCAAAGAAACCTTTCATGAGCAATGCCAATGGTCGACATGGGTTTACCGGGTGTCGCTGAATGTGTGTCTTACACTGCTCAAGAAACATAAAAAGAACGGGAAAACGTATTTCACTTCCGATCCGTTACCTGACTTTGTAACCACTGAAAACAGGGCTTTTAAAGATGAGCCTTTAAATCAGCTATACATCGCCATAAAGCAATTGTCAGAAGTTGACAGGGCAATCATCTTACTCTACCTGGAAGAAAAGCCCTACCAGGAAGTTGCCGAAATATTGGATACGACAGCTAATAATGTTGCCGTGCGAGTGGGCAGAATTAAAGAACGTTTAAAAAAATTATTGGATGGAAAACTCAATTGAACATATATGGAAACAGGGCTTTCTGAACGAAAGCAGCTTGGTTGCGCCGCAAGTTAACGACTTGTATAATCGTAAATCGATCAATGTGGTTGAGCGGATAAAACAGCGGATGAAGCAGCAAAAAACGGTATCGCTTATAATCATATTATCAACACCTGTGATATTTTATTTTCTGGGGGCCTTTTGGTATGGGTTAGCTTTTACAGTTTCAGCGTTCATTATATCAAGGTATATGAAGGGCCAGTTAAATTCCATAAGAACGTTGGATCATGGCGCAACCAGTTATGACTATCTTAAATCGTTTAACGATTGTTTGAAAGATAATTTCAGGAAGACAGAGAAGATAGTACGCTTTTCCTTGCCGCTATATGTATTAATAGGGCTTAGCGGTACATGGGCCTCATGGAACAAACTAGGGATCTTAACAATTTTGCAACAAAGGCATCCAACAGTAAATGTTGAATTATACGCTTTGCTCTATCTGGCGACAGGCATGCTGGTGGCGATTTTATTTCCGGTTAAATTATACAGATGGGAAGTGCGTATGACATACGGACGTTTGCTTGATAAGTTAAAGGAAACCATCGCCGAAATGGAAAAACTGAAGCAAGGAGAATAAAAGATATATTTGAAATAACCTAATACCTTTATAATCATGAAAAAGATAACCTTTATATTGATGCTGTCAGTTGTAGCTTTTAACTTGAAAGCTCAGGACATAACCGGCGACTGGTACGGCGCGATAAAAATTGCCGGGGCCAAGCTTCATCTGGTATTTCACATTAACAAATCGGGAGATGTTTATTCTACTATAATGGATAGTCCTGATCAGAATGCAAAGGGCCTTGGTACCGATAAAACAACAGTTAATAACAATGAAATTACTATTGAAGCCAATAAGTTTGGCATTAAATATACCGGAACTTATAAGCCCGACAGCAGCATAATTAATGGAACCTTTACACAGGGCGCGCTTAACACACCACTCATACTGACGCATAACACGCCCAAAGAACAAGGTAAACGACCACAGGACCCGCCGGCTTTTCCTTATAAACAGGAAGAAGTGACTTTCCTCAATGCAAAAGCAGGCAATATGCTTTCGGGTACATTAACTACGCCTTCAGATGGTAAAGCCTCAAAGATCGTAATATTGATTTCCGGTTCGGGCCCGCAAAACAGGAACGAGGAACTACAGGGCATGGACCATCGCCCGTTTTTAGTTTTGAGCGATTGGCTTACCCGAAACGGCATAGCAGTACTACGTTATGACGACAGGGGAGTTGGTAAATCAACGGGTAACTTTGCTGCTGCCACAACAGCTGACTTTGCTGATGATGCGGAAGCTGCGGTAAAATATATACAGGCAAGGCCAGACCTAAATAAACTAGCCATTGGTTTAATAGGCCACAGCGAAGGCGGAATGATAGCCCCTATAGTTGCCGCCAGAAATAATGCTGTGAAGTTTATCTGCTTGTTAGCAGGCCCTGGTGTCCCTATGACTGAACTGTTAACACAACAACAGAAAGATCAATTCCGCATAGCGGGAATGAGCGCCGAAGTTATGAAGGCACCGATGGCCCTTACCAAAAATTTAGTTGCGTTTATATTTGATAATCCCGGCCTTAAAGGTGCTGAACTCAAAGCTAAAGCAGATACAATCATATTTCGTGGTCTAAGTGCCTATCCGCCCGAAGCGCTTGCCAAAGAGTCTAAACAGATTATGGCAAACAGAATAACTACCCAATGGCTTTCACCCTGGTATCGATACGCCTTAACTCTTAAACCGGCCGACTACCTCATCAAAATTAAATGCCCGGTTCTGTCAATAAATGGCACCTTAGACATTCAGGTTGAAAGCACGAGCAACCTCGCGGGCATTAAAGCAGCGTTACAAAAAGCCGGTAATAAAAATCATGAAGAGGTAGCACTACCGGGACTTAATCACCTGTTTCAGGCAGCTAAAACCGGTAGTATGAATGAGTATGCTGAGATAGAGGAGACTTTTAATCCGGGGGCATTGGAGAAAGTGTCAAGCTGGATAAATGGATTGGGGTTTTAGTTAAGGGGGCAATTAAGTAGTTTCAGGGCTTACCTTTCAAATCGTACTGGAACAGGAACGTAAGTTTATTTTGGCAATTCTTGCAATAGATTAATATTCCTTAACTTGTTGTCGGGTTTTAATCGCAAACCGGCCCGGCTTCTGGCTGGCCCTTTTACCTTTAATATGCCTTACCCTATTTCAATTTGCTATAATGATTAAATACAAATCTCTGTACCTGTGGATGTTGATCCCAATGATTGTAATGCAAATTGGGATTTTTAGAGATTATTGGGGCGATTTTTATGATAATGCCTGGTCTGTGCATATCCATTACTGGACCGGGACGATCTGGTATTTATATTTGATCATTCAGCCTTATTTCGCGACACATGGACAAATGTCCCGGCACCGAACAAATGGCATTATCGGAATGTTTATTGCCGGTGGTGTGTGCCTTACGGCGCTAAGTATGATGAACAGAGACCTAATGAACGCGCAGATGGCATTAGCTAATCCACAGCGCTTCGGACCCTTTCAATCCTGGTTTTTCTTTGGTGTTGCCGCAGTTGAAATTGTAATGATGTCGGCCTTTGGATATGCCATTATAATGAGTATTATCCGGCGAAAACAGGTAGAAGATCATGCATGGTGGCTCATATCAACTGTTTTTCTGATTATGATGCCGGCTTTAGGCAGAGGAGTGCAAAACTTATACGTTGGTATAAATGCACAGTATTGGCCCAATATTGATATTATGATTCCGATTTATATAGCCCAGGCACTTATATTATTAATGCTATTTGCAGCGGCATGGAAGTATGGTAAATTTAAACATCCCGCCACTTACCTTGCGGTTGGCGTTAATGTCTTTATTTTTTTATTGGAACCTATAGGTCGGTCAAAAGATGTTCAGTTGCTGTTAAAACTATTGGTGAAAGGTTAATACTCCCCAATACTCAACATCACCAAAGTACAAGCATAAACTGTTTCAATCCCCTGCTCATTGGCCATTTTTTGCAGTTCGCCATTCTCTGTTCCGGGGTTAAATATTATTCGTTTAGGGTGGGTGCTTAATATATAGTCGTACAGGGGCTCCTGGTTGCGGGTTCCCACATACATGGTTATAGTATCTATATCGTCATGTATAGTTTCAGGCTTTTCAATAGGTACGCCTGCCACTTCGCCGGTGCGTTTTCCCACATTCACAATGGTATGGCCTCTATCTTTTAAGCGATTAGCTGCCAGGTAGGCATAGCGTGATGGGTCTGGCGTGGCACCTAATATCAATGTTTTTTTATCTGCCATAATATATATAGGTATTCAAATACTGCGCCAAAAGCGGCCTGTCAGCTGTATATTGACTCACCCGACTTTGCTGCGCTCGTCACCCTCTCTTCCGCAAGCGGAAAAGAGGGGTTTCTTTGGTATTTATTAGGTTCTCCCAACCCCGCCCCAAAATAATTTAAAATAATTTGAAATGTTTTAAAGGGTCAGTCGTCTATATCTTTATAAAACAATAAAACGTTGATCACGACCGTAATGCCCGAAGACAAAAACAGCCATATCCTTCAAACAATAAAGGACTATGGTAAAAGCTTGCTGGGCTTTATCCGTAAGCGGGTGAAGAGCGATGCCGATGCCGAAGATATTCTGCAGGATGTCTGGTTTCAGTTTAGCTCGGTGGTTAATGCGCAGCCGATTGAGCAGACAGGCGCCTGGCTGTATAAAGTGGCGAGGAATAAAATTACGGATAAGCATAAAAAGCGGTCGGAGAGTTTACTGGATGACCTGTTTATTACTGATAGTGATGACGACGACACAACGGATCTGCAGGCCATTTTAATGACCGATGAGGTAACACCCGAGACCGCTTACCTGCGTAACCTGTTTTGGGAGCAGCTTTTTGTAGCATTAGATGAACTGCCCGAAGAACAGCGCCAGGTTTTTATTTGGCAGGAAATGGATGATATGACGTTCCAGGAAATTGCCGAACTGACGGGAGTGAATGTAAACACGCTGGTATCGCGCAAGCGGTACGCGGTGCTGCACCTGCGCAATAGACTACAACAATTGTATTTAGATATAACACGATATTAAAGAATTTAAGAAAATGAAAAAAGTATTTTACAGAGGAAGGTTCATATTTATACCGCTGGCGGTGGCAGCCTTCCTGTCGCTGGTAAGCTTCGCGGTAATGACCTTATGGAATTGCCTGGTGCCCGGCATATTTGGATTTAGCGCTATAACCTTTTGGCAGGCTATGGGCCTGTTTGTACTATGCAAACTGTTATTTGGTTTTGGCCGTGGCGGACACAAAGGCTGCGGACCGTGCGGTGGTGGCCGTGCACCGTGGATGCGCTGGAAAATGAAAGAGAAACTGACCAACATGTCGCCCGAGGAGCGCGAAGAATTCAAACAAAAAATGAAGGAACGCTGCGGTCATCATCCGTTTGCCAACAAATGGAACGACTGGGCAGACGACGATGCAAAAAAATCTGAAGAATAACAGGTAAAAATGTCCTGTTTGAATTAACATGATCGTTATAACAGCAGAGGGACTGGTTTTATCAATCCTTCTGCTGTTTACAAACCATAATCAATAAGAACATGAACGTACTGGTATTTACAACAAGTGTTTCGGCACCGCATCAGGTTGATAGCATTAAACCCCTGCTAAGTTCGCGCCCCGAAATTGAGGACTGGAATTTTGACTTGGAAGATTGCGATAATATTTTACGGATAGTGTCTGATGACAAGTTATCGCCACGGTATATCGAGTCGATATTAAATAAGGCAGGGTTTGCTTGTGAGGAGCTAGCGTATTAGCCCCCTAACCCCCTAAAGGGGGAACGAAGAGCGCTGCAAATACATGAAGCAATCAGGAAACAACCTTCACCAACAACCCAATCTGCCCCTGGTGATAAATATGATGCTGAATTAAACCGCGCACCAACTCTGCGTAAGTAAAAACAGGGATATCCTCTCGTTCGTCTATAATAGGCTCGTCCCATTTTTTTTCCGGGAAATCCTGGATGGCCCTTAACAAGTTGGTGTTTACCAATTTCAAATCATCCAGATATAAGTTCCATTTTAGCTCGTCAAAATCACCCGGATCGGGCCAGTCGCCGCCTAAAGGCAGGCTTGCAGGCTTTTCGTTTATGCGGTCTATAACTTCTTCGGTCCAGCTTATCATATGCAAAACAATTTCTGCTATAGTATGCGCGCCGCCCGGCGGGCGTTTAGCGGCGTTTTCAAAAGTAATGCCCGTTAGCGTAACGTAAACAGCATTACCATACCAGGGTTGGCCCCACAGTACATTCTTTAGTTCGGATTGAAGTTGGGTTGATGTATTCATATGCTTTATATTCTTCCTGCTGCTGCTACAGCACAATTTATGCCATCAATTGCGGCCGAGATTATCCCACCTGCGTATCCTGCTCCTTCGCCACATGGAAATAAGCCTTTTACCTGCGGATGTTGCAAGGTCTCTTTATCGCGCGGTATTTTTATGGGCGATGATGTGCGCGACTCAACACCAACCAGTATAGCTTCATTGGTATAATAACCCTTCATTTTTTTGCCAAACACCGGTAACGCCTTGCGCAGGCGCTCGTGCACTTTGGCGGGCAGCACTTCTAACAGGTCGACGCTTTTGGTGCCAGGCAGATAAGAGTTTTTAGGGAGATCGCGTGATATGCGTCCTTCCACAAAATCAACCATACGCTGTGCAGGCGCTACTAAATTGCCACCCCCTGCGCGAAAAGCTGACATTTCTACTTCATGTTGAAAGTTGAGCATTTTAAACGGATCGGCATTGTCGCCAACAACGTCCTCCAGATTGATCTGTACAACGGTGCCCGAATTGGCATAGGGATTATTACGTTTTGATGGGCTCCATCCATTCACCACAATTTCACCGGGCTCTGTAGCGCAGGGGGCAATGATACCGCCGGGGCACATGCAGAACGAAAAAACACCCCTGTCGTCCACTTGTTCCACTAAGTTATAATAAGATGGCGGCAAATATTCGCTGCGTATATCACAATGGTATTGAGCCCTGTCAATTATTTCCTGCGGATGCTCTATGCGTACACCTAAAGCAAAGGCTTTAGCCTCCATTAATATATCCTGGCGGCGCAGCATTTCAAATACATCGCGCGCGGAGTGTCCTGTTGCCAGTATAACGGCGTTAGCTTCCAGCTTTTCGCCTGTGGCCAGTTGCACGCCTTTTATCTGCTCAAAACTAACGAGTAATTCAATCACCTTTGCATCAAAACGCACCTCGCCGCCTGCATTTTGTATACTCTCGCGCATCGCAGTAATTATCTGTGGCAGTTTGTTGGTACCAATGTGCGGTCGGGCATCTATTAATATATCTTCATCGGCGCCGTGGGTTACAAAGGTTTTTAAAACGGCATTTACGTCGCCGCGCTTGGTTGAGCGGGTGTAAAGCTTTCCATCTGAATAGGTACCCGCACCACCTTCGCCAAAGCAATAGTTGGATTCGGGATTAACCAAACCCTGCTTGTTAATATTAGCCAGATCGCGCCGGCGTTGTTTTACGTCCTTGCCGCGCTCTAAAACGATGGGCTTCAAGCCTATCTCTATACATTGTAAAGCAGCAAACAATCCCGCCGGACCGGCACCTACTATAATAACGGGTTTGGCGTCTTTAACATTGGGATAGTTAACGGTAAATGCGTCAGGTGTTTTATGCTCACCTATAAAAACCTGTACCTGCATGCGGTAAACAACTTTGCGGCCACGTGCATCAATAGAGCGTTTTAAAATTTTGAGGTCGGTTACCTGCTGCGCGGTAATCTTTAGGGCGGCAGCGGCGATGCTTTTTAAAGCTGATATATCTTCGTGCTGCTCTGGCGAGCATACAATTTCAATTTCTTTTACCATAAGGTTGCCGGGTTTTTATCCCGGATAGGGGCAAAGATAGTAATTTAGTGAAATGGCTATCAGTTTGGTGTGCGAACTTATCTTAATATTTCATTCCAACTGGTAGCATAAGCTTTTTTAGGCTGCGATGCCTTAGTTTGCGCCAAAACAAACTTTATCCCGGCCAATATATGGTTGGAGAAATCGGCTTGCTGGTAATACTCTTTATCGTGCCCCAGTGTGGTTATCCAAACGTTACCACCATCAAAACTTTGATACCATTCGGCAGGGAACAGATTGCCAAAAGAGCCCTTATTGTTTTTGATCTTCACCGAATCCACAGGTAAAAGCGTGGTAATATCATGCGCCATGGTAACTTTTATACCCGGATAAAACTCTTTGGTAAAATAGCACTCATCGCCCAAAGGTCGTTCGCTTATTAAGGGCCAGCCTTTTACCGTTGGGTGCGATGGATCAATAACCTTCACCGTGAATTTTTGATGAATGGCATGCCAGGCGAAGGTGCCGCCTATTAATTGCTTAAACCAGGTCCAGTTTCTTTCGGTCCCCATAACAGAGTGCAGGCCCACAAACCCACCACCGCCCTCAATATATCTGCGGAAAGCAAGGCGTTGTGCATTGGTATCAAACACGTCGTTATTGGTGTTTGAGAATATCAGCAGCGTATATTGCCTCAGGTTTTGCTCAGTAAAAACCGCCGCGTTATTACTTGTATCAACTTTAAATCCATTTGCAGCCCCTAAAGCTTGAATGCATTTAACCGAAGCCGCCCGGTTATCATGTATGTATCCCGTGCCATTTTTTGTGTAGACCAGCACTTTTACCTTCGGGGTTTGGGCATAGGTTTGCGTCACCATCAAACAACACAAACAAAGTGGTAGCATATATTTTTTTAAGATGGACACGATCATAATGGCAAAATGGTTAATACAATATTACTTGAATGCGGCTAAATTGAATTAGCATAATCACTATTAGCCTTTGGATGAGGGAGCCTGGCTTACTATCCTCAACTCTTTTGGATAATAATTATTAAGCCGGTTAGGCAATAGCTTGGCCCAACCCAGCGGTTGCCCGTCGTAAGTCATCAGGCTCCAGCCTTTATCGGTCGTATCAATAATTAAATTATCACGCCTTAAATACTGTATAGCCCGGTCGTAATCTAACGGAGTTCGTAAAACTGCATCCTTATTAATTATAGTACTTAAAGCTAATTCATGGTCGGGCACCAAATCTCGCCCGGCAACCTTACCTATTCGCACTCCCGATTTTTTAAGGTACAGGCGATGGGCTAATAAATTCATGGCTTCCTTGTGTACATTATTAATAGCCAGCCAATCATCGTTCACTTTAAAAAAGTAAAAGTTTTCCGGCTCTTTTATATAACTGCGTACTAGTTCCAACTCATGTTTATCAACCTTTTGGTTATTGTTATTTTTAAATGATCCCAGATCATCCGTTTCTTCTTTTTTGCGCAGGCAGGCAGCAAACAAACCCTCGCCCTTTACCTTGCCCGGATAAAACCGGTATCCCCATGCTTGTTTTTGCGGCGATTGTGTTTCAACAATGCCCCACTCCTTATTAATAGGTATGCGTATGCTTTCCATATTAAAGGTATTGCAAAGCCAATCCAAAATATCCTCGTTTTCCTGGTGCGAGTA
>CAMLFI010000079.1 GCA_946479225.1 uncultured Mucilaginibacter sp.
ACATGGGAAAAGTTGGACTACGTAGATAAAGTTAAAGCAGCTTTCGGATTATAAGAAAGTTCACAATATTAATCAGGGCGGCGCATAACCGCCCTTTTTTATGCAGCAATAATTGGTAATAAGCTATGCGTCATCCCGAAGAGAACCCCTGGCAGATAACATCGCAACAAAATATTTATGATAATAACTGGATAAACCTTACAGAGTATAAGGTTATCAATCCAGCCGGCAATCCGGGCATTTATGGCAAGGTGCATTTTAAAAACCGCGCCACGGGCGTTGTGCCGCTTGATGCTGATGGCAACACTTACCTGGTTGGCCAGTACCGCTTTCCGTTGGATGAATACAGCTGGGAGCTACCCGAGGGCGGCGCTCCGCTTAATGAAGATCCTCTGGCTGCTGCCAAACGGGAATTACTGGAAGAAACAGGCCTGAAGGCTAATAACTGGACCGAGATACAACGCATGTACCTGAGCAACTCGGTGAGCGACGAGCTTTGTATTATTTACCTGGCAACAGGCTTAGCGCAGTTTGAGGCTGAGCCCGAGGACACCGAGCAATTGCAAACCCGCAAGCTGCCCTTTGATGAGGTTTACCAAATGGTGTGCGATGGCCGCATAACAGACTCGGTTACGGTGGCGGGAATTTTAAAGGTAAAACTGATGATGTTAGAAGGCAGTATTTGACCCCACAATAGCTAAAATATTTATAATTTAGCAGCCGTAATTACCGCTATGAGGAAGCTTTTAGGCTACATTTTATCGCCCATAACAATTGTACTGTTTTTTGTGGTGCTGTGCGTTTTTCAGCCTGTACAGTGGTTGTGTTATAAACTGGGTGGGTACGCTGCTCACAAACGGTCGGTAGATATACTTAATTTTTGCCTTACCGCCACCATTTACGTTTTAGGCGATACGGTTAGCTACATCAACAAACAAAACCTGCCTGAAGGCCGACCCATTATATTTTTGGCCAATCACCAAAGTTTGCTGGATATACCGCCGCTGATATGGCACCTGCGCAGGTATCATGCTAAATTTATCTCCAAGATAGAGCTCACTAAAAACATCCCCTCCATATCATACAATTTAAAGGTGGGCGGCGGCGCTAATATTGACCGTAAGGACCAGCGCCAATCTATAACCGAACTAATGAAGCTGGGCGTACGCATGAAAGAAAACAACTGGTCGACGGTGATTTTCCCCGAGGGTACCCGCTCTGCGGATGGTAAGGTGCGTAAGTTCCAGTCGGCGGGGATAGCTACTATATTGAAGAAATGCCCTGATGCGCTGCTGGTGCCTATTGCCATTAACAACTCGTGGCAGGTGGTGCGCTATGGCCTTTACCCACTTAACACTTTTATAAGCGTTATCCTTGAGGTGCTTGAGCCCATTGAGCCCAACGGCGCGCCGGTTGATGAAATGGTAGCTTTGGCAGAGACACGCATTAAGGCTTATTTAGGGCAAGTTGAGTAATGCGTTGCGCCGCTTGCGAGGCCGTCATATTATACTACTGTTTCAGCATTTTTTGCATAATCTCTGTTGCCTTACGTAAATTTTCATTGAACTGGGCGTCTTTTGCCGCTTTAGCTCTTTGCCGTTCTAATTCTGCCTGGCGCTCCCGTTCTTCTCTTGCAGCTACCCGCTCAGCCTCGGCCCGTTTTTGTTCCGCTGCGTTAGCGGCGCGGGTAGCTTCCATTTTTCTGTCGTAAATTACAAACTGGTTTTCTTTAATAACTTTGTCGTAGATTTTTTTATAATCGTCTACACTGTCAAATTGTGCAGACAACGATTGCAGGTAGGCATTATCAAAGCTATAAACTATAAAGGGGGCCGTCCATTCTGTTGTTAAATTTACTTTAAGCAGCACTCTAACCGTTTTACCTGCAGGCGTCATATAATAAAACTCAAAATCATCTGCTTTACTATCAAAAACATATTGCTTTGCTTTGTCGTCGTACTTTACCTTAGTTAAATACTTTTTTGTGAGCATTTTTGCAACTTCCTCCTCAGTTCCTACATTGCGATGTGCCAATAAATCAGAGAAATTGGGGGTTGGAGCCAAAGCAAGCCGGGTATCCAGATCGGTCAACGAAGGGCTTATTTTAAAGTAAATATAATGGTTGGTGTTGCTAATTACGCATTCAATATTTTTACTGAAATAATTACTTATGTCGCGGCCCGTACCGGTTTTGGTCCAGGCTGATAGATCAAATGCCTTTTTTAGTTTACTAAACGCGATTGGATCAGGCGCGGTAAAAGTTATATTGCTAAGCAACCAAAGTTTGTTCAATTCAAAATCTACAGTAACATTTCTGTTAAAAGAAGTGCTATAATTGGTGCTGGCAAGTTGGTTGTTTTCGTCCAGCGTATGCCCGCTAAGCTTTTTATAATAAAATGAATAACCCAGTTTATTTACAAAATTTAGCGCTGCATTGGTAACATCTACATAGTTGCTATGTATATCAATATTGTTTATATCAAAATCCTGCGCGGCGGCTGGTAGTTGTGTGTTGCTATGTGCAACACGTTCCATTGAAATGTAATAAACTAATCCGGGCTCATCCTCGTTACTATCCAAATCTTCCATTGAACTTAAAGTAGTGAAGATGTCGCCATTTTTGTACAAGGTGTCGCTATAACCTTCGTTTATTGCTGTGAGGCTGCCAACGCCCAACATTGCTTTAATTGCGTTATAATGTTTTAGGGTTTTGACTGAAAAAGATATTTTGTTAACGATATTTGTTTTTGGAGCGGTAACGTACGCTGTTAGGCGACCGCCAAACTCAAGCGATTTTTCAACCTCGGCGTTACCGGGATCCTTTTCGTGTGTAACAGGATTAAAACTGGGCAAAGTTTCCTCATCCAAATTGTTTAGATCGACCTTTAGTTTTTTGAATTCATCGCTTAAAATTTGTACTGCATCGTCGGCATCCTTACCCAGAAAGTCTATTCTGTTTAATACGGTTTTTGAAACCGACTTTGTAACCGTTTTTGCACCCGGCTTAGCTACCGGCTTTTTAACTTGAGCGCTTAGCTGGCTGCTAACTGCTATGCTTAACAAAACTGCAATACAAAATGTACTTTTCATGCTTAAAAAAATTGTATAAGGGGTTCGGTGCTTCCCTATTGCTACCTCAGCACTGAATCAGAGAGCAAATGATGCATTTACCGGTTAAAAATCAAATATAAGTTATTGGTAATCTATATCATATACCTAATAATAGCTATTTTTTGATCTTAATTATACAAAACCCCGACATGTATCAACAGCATTGCAATAATGTGCGAAGATGTATTCGGTCGTTTCAATGTGTTGCACACACGCGGCGAGCGAACACTCATCCTCACCGAAACAATCCCCCTTTCGCCGATTTAATACACCTTTTCGCCCGATAACCATTTCAGCGGTACAAGCGCCGTGCTACTTTCGCGGCATGACAAACATAATCCTCCTTCTGCTATTGCTGCTCACCATTACCTTAAGTTTAGGTGGCGGTTTGTACGAAACACTGGTTGTATACCCCAACTGGAAAAAAGATGTGCATCCCTCAACGCTGTTAGAAAAGCTGCACAGTTCCGGGCAAATGCGGGCCGGTACAAGATTCTGGCCGTTAGTATCGCCGCCGCAGGTTTTACTTTCTATTGCCAACATGGTTATGGCTTACCTGCATGATGGCCCGGCAAGGGAAGTGTGGTTGACAGCCGCTATCATCATATTTGTATCGCGGGTTATCACCTTCAGTTACTTTATACCGGTAATGCTGCGTTATATAATGAAGCCCGAAAATGTAGAGCCGAACCGCCTGCGTACTATTGTTAAATGGTGGGTGGGGTTAAGTCCGTTACGGTTATTGCCTGAAGCTACTGCATGGGGTTTGTGCATCTATGCATTGGCGAAAATGATATAAGCATAATTAAAACGTGTTGGGCTGTAATATTTAGCAGCTATGTGCAACTAACTACAAAAAACATTATGAAAGCATTAGTATTGTTTATTATGTTATCCCTTGCGTTAACTGCCTGCGGACCGCAATCATCGCCCGAGGGCAGAATGACCATAAAGCTGAGTGAACTTAAACAGGAAATAGACAGCCTGAAAACTCAGAACGCCGGAATAAAGGACAGCCTGGCTAAAATAAGTACGGAACTAAAAACTTTAAAAAAATAAACAAAAAAGCGTTTGTGCTGAATACTCATTCAACACAAACGCTTTCAGAATTTATAAGGGAAATATTACCGTACCGGCCGTTGCGCGTTGTAGGCAATAATATATTCCATATCGGGTTGTGCTAAACCAAGCTCGGCAACAAAGCCGGGTTTTGTCTGGGCAATTTTGCCCTTAACCAAATAAAAAAGTTCAGCCAGTTTCTCAGGAAAAGCTTTTACAGATACGGTAGGATAATACTGTTTTTCAAGAGCTGCCTTTTCTGCAGTAGCTACGGCGCGTAATGACCAAGCCTCATCGGGCTTAAAACCAAGTTCGGTAGCCTTATTGTCCAGATCGTACACATATACCCTGGCTTGTTGTTCAACTGTTGTTATTTTCATGTTGTTTATCTTTAAAGCATTCTGATCGATATTCATTTCTCCTTGCCATCAACTGATGCAGGCACCGTTTGACAAAACGCCTTAGCTTCAGGGCCGATTACATTGGCTTTAAAAACAAGATTACATTCAGTCTATTTTACCGGTATTATTTAGCAAAAGCTTAAAAATTACCGATTTGAAATTAAGAGTAACGTCTAAGAGAAGTAGTGGTATAACGACCAGATTTTTATAAAGATAGTGTTTAATGGCGTCGATCCACTATTTATATTACTACGTTAACCTATTGTGAGGAACAATGGGTATTAAAATTTGTAAAGTACCCAGTTAGTGGTTTCGTGCACTTTTTGCAGCCTGGCGTAATTATTTACCGTTTGATATAGAACCGGAGGGTATTTTGCGTTAAGCAGTGTATAGGCCGACATTGAATTTTTAGCCGATGCGATCAGTATATATTCGGCATAATCGCCGGGTGATTCAATTGCGCTTAGGTAACCATTTTGATAAGGCATAATAAGACTGGAAACGTTATCAGTAAAGGCAATTATTTTATAAGCAATTGCATCATCAACCAATACGTGCGCCTTTTCGGGCAGGCCGTTGATGTAATTGGCCATCTCACGCTCTTCGTCTTCATCCGTATCAAGTTTCCTGTCAATAAACGCGGTAATAAATTTTTTTTCTTCGTCTAAAGTTGAATTCTTTAAAAAATAGTATCCTGTAAATACTTGCAAGGCCATAATTAAACCCAGCGCTGTTTTAAACACAAACTGCTGTTTAATACCGGCCCCTTTTATAATTACGCATAAAAATGCAAGTATCAAAAAAATAAGATAGTACTGGTAAGCAATAAACGCTTTCTCGTACTTTAAATGCAAAAACTCAACAAAGGCAAAAGGGGTAAGCAAGGTAAGTATCTGGTAAACTTTATCCCTAAAAAAGAATATCATAAACAAAATAAGGGGGCAGAACATCAACACCTTAGCCGAAATAAGCAATGAAATTTCATTCGTTTCGCCTTGCGGATTTAAAGAGGCCAGGTCATAGTTCAGGCGATCGGCTAACACCGTCCAGGTTGAATACGGGCTTTCCAAAAAGTAATCAACGTCATTAGCGTTGGTTAGGTTAAACAGCTTATAACAAATAACTGAGGCGATAGGCAGAACAAAAAGTATAAGATACAGCGCGAAGGTTTTATTGATAAGCTTACGGCGCAGCGAAGGGCTGTTGAAGCTTAATGTCATCCTGAAAATGGATTCCTTTTCGGCCAGGTTAAGGCTATGCACGGCAATTGAGAAGATGAGCGGTATAAAAAACAGCGTGATCCAGATAAATTTATAATCGCAAAACAGCAGCAAAACAAGGCAAACACTGGCTATTGATACATGGAAAGTTGTATTAGATTGATAATATTTGAACAGGTTAGAAAAGAACAAATAAAAGAACACAAGCACCAGGTAAATAGACTTACCCGAGCAGGCCACGTATATCATGCCGGGATGAAATAAAAACATGGCCAGTAGTAAGAACAAATAAAAATCGTCTTTCAGATTTTTTGTAACTGCGCCGGCCATTAGGTAAAAAAGGACAGCCGTACCTATAGCTGAGGCTATAACAGGCGCCAACAACGGATCGACCAAAATAAAAGCAAAAGTGGCAAAGAATGGCATAATAGGCGCGGTAAGCCCTATAACTTTTAACCTGTCGCCAACACCCTCAAATATAATACGCACCTTCTCTACATAAAAAAGCGACTCGAGGTTGTTGTAGCCCATATCATTCAGCACATAACCGCAAATAAGATAATAAACAGCCAACAGCAATGTTATTATCAGCAACGACCGGCCTTTGCTTATTTTTATTTTACTGAACAGCATTTGTAGGGTTATGGGTTTTACTTAAACCATGGTTGGTTTTTTCCCAATAAAAGGGTTTTACAATAAGTTGATAAAGGCCTTTATAAGCCGCCCACGAGTGCAATAACCAATAAACAGGATTGGCTATGGCAAACAGTATAAGCTCGTAATAACGGCGCTTAAACACCGCCATCATGTTAACGTATATCATTAATATATTACCCACCATAAGGTTGATAATTGACATGAACAGCACCCAATCCGGAAACAGCGTACGAATAGTATCCAGACCGAATACCAGATAGGCAAAAAATATACACAATAGTAGGGGGTAAACTAAAAATGTTATAGGCGTGGCGCCAATAAAGAAGTTAAAGCCCAGAAAGCCCTTCCATCCCAATTTTTTCCATAAGGCTATCGGGTTGCGCATATGCACCAGGTGCGTTTGCATATAGCCCTTTATCCAACGCGAACGCTGGCGCACCCAGTTAAACATTTCGTTATTGGCCTCTTCATAAGTAGTAGAGTTAATAATGGCTACTTTATAACCTTTGTCATACGCTCGCACACCTAAATCGGCGTCCTCGGTAACATTGAAGGGGTCCCAGCCACCAAGCTCAATCAGGTATTCAAATTTAAAGTGGTTACTGGTGCCGCCCAGCGGAATGGGTATATCAAAAGTATCAAGCCCCGGCAGCATATAATCAAACCAGTACGAATACTCGAGCGTAAACATGCGGGTAAGAAAGTTCTCGTTACGGTTAAAGTAGTTAAGCGCACTTTGAATAACAATGTAATTCTCGGGCAGTTTACCAAACAACGCCACCACTTTTTTAAGCTGATCGGTATCGGGTACATCCTCGGCATCGTAAATGGTAAGGTATTTTCCTCTTGAAAAATGCAGCCCATAATTACAAGCCTTGGGCTTGGTTTTAGGCATGTGGAACGGAACTACAATTACTTCAAATACCGCCGGGAAATCTAAATTACGTACCGCGTTAAGTGTTTTATCGTCGTCCTCTTCAATCAGTAATTTAATGTCGAGCTTTTCGCGCGGATAGTCAATGCTCTGCAGGTTCCAGATGAGTTTTTTTATCAGTTTATCTTCTTTATACACCGGCAAGTGTATAGTGTATATAGGCAAATCATCTTCAACTACATCTCTAACTTCCTGCTTGCTAACGGCTACATCTAACTCAAACCGCGAACCTACCAGCGCCAAAAACAGCTTAAATACTATTGCTATTAAGAAAAAGCTGCTAAGCAATACGTTTATTATGATAGATGTGTTTTTAAAACTCAGTACCAAACCTGCTACTACAATTGCTAATACCGAGAAGGTAAATATTAACTGAGGAGTGGTAAAAGTGGTAAGCGCAGAATTTTTAGGGTCGCGGTTAAGTAGTTCAAAAACTGCCGATTTAACATATTTTTGTCCCAATAAAACGTGACTTAACCAGGTAATATCTAAATCAGACGCAATTATTATTTCGGGCTCAACATTGTACGTAGATCTTAAATAATTAATAAATACTTCGTCGCTCGGGTCGGCCATTAGTGCAACCACCTTGTTATTTTCAATACGCAGCGGTAAGGCCAGGTGCTGATCTGCAAATTTCAGCTCAATTTTGTCCAGCACTTCCTGGTCAAAGGCCTCTTCACGTATCTGCTGAAAAATATAACCTTCGTTGCTTAGCGATCGCTCGTAGTTTTTGCGGGATATATAGCCAAAATTAAGTGCTATTTTAACATAAGATAAACCCGACCGTCGCGAAAAATCATCGATCCTTTCCTGGTCGGCTTCCGTTAAAAAGCCATCGCGTATTAAAAGCCTGGGGACAGATAACTGCATGTGTTATAGTAAATACCCCTGTGCCTTTGGCACCGGGGTGTATAATTAGTCGGTAAATATATCCTGTGATTTTTGAACCTTAGCGCGTATGTAAAGGAACGACAACAGTATTAACACCAACATGGCCAGCAGTATATACAGGTTGTAACTTTCCCAGAAACGGGTAAGCACGCTCTTGGTATCAATATATTCCAGGTTTTCGCTTGATTTACTGATATTAAACAAATACTTATTTTTATTTACATCAGATATAGCCACATTACTTGAAAGGGTAGAGAGCTGCTCGGTTATAGATTGTGAAGCTGAGGTAAAAGCGTCGCCCAGGTTTTTACCTGTTGCTGTTAACACAAGCATCGCGTTATTGCTGCGCCCGTAAAATATCTGCGCCAACCCGTTTGATACCGAGTCAGAAAGCTCGTATACTATCTTGTTGTTTTCGTTGTTGTATAACCTAAACTTACGATCAAACCGAATAGGAGCATCCGGAAACTCTTTCATCAACGGATCATCAGCAGATAACAGGGCGATAATATGATTCTTTTTCAAATCGTTTACATCCATATCAGCAGAGTAAGTAAACTCAGGAAAATTATTGGCGTTAATGTTATTGTTTAACTCGTAAATAATTTCTCCCAAAGCGCCTGCTGCAAACGGCGCATATTTTTTACTTACAACTATGCGCGTGGTGCCGTTATTAAAAGCCTCAGGGTACTGATAAAAGCTAAGGTCGCTGGTGATAAACGGATTTTTTGATTCTAAGTACGATTTATCTACATCCACTTCGGCAAAGAACCCGTTAAAGGCATTTTGACAGTTACCGCCGCCGGAGTAAAAACGAAACTCGGTTACTAAGGTGTTGTATTTATGATG